>CAYOBK010000341.1:0-5163 GCA_964402275.1 uncultured Bauldia sp. | reverse complement strand
CAGGGCTCGAGCGTGACGTAGAGATCGCACTCGGAGAGCCGCTGCGAGCCGAGGCTGGCGGCCGCTTCCCGGATCGCCAGCATCTCGGCATGGGCGGTCGGATCGCGGAGCTCCAGCGTGCGATTGCCGGCGGAGGCCACGACCTCGCCGCCATGCACGATCACCGCGCCCACCGGCACCTCGAGCCGTTCCGCCGCGAGCCTTGCCTCCGCGAGCGCGAGCTCCATCGGCGCTTTCATCAAACCGCCTCTCTATCCATTTTGTCGCCCGGGGCTATATGTCTCCTTCATGGATGCCAAGAGCAGTCTGTCCCCGGGCGCCGGCGAGCGGATAGCCAAGGTGATGGCGCGCGCCGGCCTCTGCTCGCGGCGCGAAGCCGAATCCTGGATTGCCGAGGGCCGCGTCACGGTGAACGGCGCCCGCCTGGAATCCCCTGCGCGAAACGTCGCGCCGGACGACCGGATACTCGTCGACGGCAAGCCGCTGCCGGCGCGCGAACGCACGCGCCTCTGGCTCTACAACAAGCCGCGCGGCCTGGTGACGACCTCTCGCGATCCGGAAGGCCGGGCGACGGTATTCTCCGCCTTGCCGGCCGATCTGCCGCGCGTGGTCACCGTCGGCCGGCTCGATATCAACACGGAGGGACTGCTCCTCCTCACCAATGACGGCGGCCTGGCCCGGGTGCTGGAATTGCCGTCGACCGGCTGGCTCCGCCGCTATCGTGTCCGCGTCCACGGCGAGATTGACGAAGCCGCCCTGGCTGTGCTGGCCGGCGGCATCGCCGTCGACGGCGTGCTCTACGGTCCGATCGACGCTGCACTCGAGCGGCGGCAGGGCAGCAACGCCTGGCTCGCGATCGGCCTCCGCGAGGGCAAGAGCCGCGAGATCAAGAAGGTGATGGAGCATCTCGGCCTGGCGGTGAACCGGCTCATCCGGGTCTCCTTCGGCCCGTTCCAGCTCGGCGAACTCCCGGACGGCGAAGTCCGCGAGGTCAGGGGGCGGGTGCTCCGCGACCAGTTGGGAAGCCGCCTCGCACGCGAGGCCGGCGCCAGTTTCCATCGCGCCGGCGCCGCGAAGACGGCCCCGGAGGTCGAACACCATCCTCGGGAGCGGCGCGGTCGTGCGGATCGTCGGCGGTGAGTTTCGCGGCCGTCCCTTGGCGGCGCCCGAATCGAAGGCGATCCGCCCCACATCGGACCGTCTGCGCGAGACGATCTTCGACATTTTGCGGCACCGCTACGCGCTCCCCACCGACGAGACCCGCGTGCTCGACCTCTTCGCCGGCACCGGTGCGCTCGCCTTCGAAGCGCTGTCGCGCGGCGCCGCAAGCTGTCTGATGGTGGAGTCCTCGGCCGAGGGGCGGGGCATCATCCGCGCCAACATTGAGGCGCTTGCGGTCGCCGGCCGCGCCCGGGTCTACCGCCGCGACGCGACCGACCTCGGCGCGGTCGGTACCGTGCTGCCGTTCAATCTCGTATTCGTCGATCCGCCCTACGGCCGCCACCTCGGCGAGGCGGCGTTGGCCGCCGCCGCGAAGGGGGATTGGCTGGCCAGCGGCACGATCTGCGTTCTCGAGGAAACGGCGGCGGCTGAGCTGTTTCCGCCCGCCGGCTTCGCGATCGTCGATGAACGCGAGATCGGCGATTCCAGGCTGTGGTTCCTGCGCTGGGAGCCGGCAGACGCGCCCGGCCGAGACGAAATCTGACCGGAGCGGTTCACGCGGACTTGGCGGTACCGACACTTCCGCCTGACCGCGCTCCCCTTGCCGCGGGCATTGGGCCACCCTACTAGAGAGCCATGATCGCCCCGCTCGAACAGGCAGACCTCGTCGATCGCGCCGCGTCTCTTGTGGAAGCCGCCAAGCGGGCAGGAGCCGCCGCCGCCGTCTCGCACCGCAGCGTTTCGCTTGAAGTCGATATGCGGCTCGGCAAGCCGACCGTTGCGGTCGAAGGGATGACGGTCGCCGGCCGGTGAGCGAGCCCGTTTCCTATCGGGCCGAGCGCGATCTCCTGATCGAAGTGACCAGCGCCGCTGCCGAACTCGCGCTGACCTATTTCCGCAGCGACACCAAGGTGTGGACGAAGGAAGGCAATTCGCCTGTTACCGAGGCCGACATTGCCATCGACCATCTGATGCGTTCTGAGCTTCTCGGCGCACGAAAGGGCTACGGCTACCTGTCCGAGGAATCGAAGGATGACGGCAGCCGCTTGCGCGCCCCGCGGACTTTCATCGTCGATCCGATCGATGGCACGAGGGCGTTCGTCGCCGGCGCGACGGACTGGACGATTCCGATCGCTGTTGTTGAGAACGGCCGACCGATAGCAAGCGTGTTGTTCGTGCCCGCGCGTCGGGAAATCTACCACGCCGAGCGCGGCGGCGGCGCCTTTCGCAACGGCAAGCCGATCGCGGTTTCGCGGCGCGAGCAATTCGACGGCGCGACCATGGCGGTGTCGCGGCGGTTCCTGCAGCTTGCCGGGGCCGATACCCGTATTCGAATAAAATCGGTCTTTCACGCCTCGCTCGCCTACCGCCTTGCGCGCGTCGCTGACGGGCGGCTCGACGGCGTTGCGATCAAGCCGAACGCGCAGGATTGGGACCTTGCCGCTGCCGATCTTTTGGTGCACGAAGCCGGCGGAAGGCTGACGAATCTCGACCAGTCGCCGCCGCGCTACGATCGCTCCGGCACGGATCACGGCCCGATGGTCGCGGGCCCGCCGGCGATCCATCGCGAACTCGCGCGCCTGGCCGGAATCGCGCTGTCCGCCGGCTGATCGCCGATCGTTCCCGGTGCCCACAATGCAGACCCCGCCGGATCCTTCGAGGCAGCTTCTTCATCTGGTGTTCGGCGGTCGTCTCAAGGCCCTTGGATCGCACGAATTCGCCGATCTGGATCAACTCGACATCGTTGGCATCTATCCGAATTACCGACTGGCTTACGATGCGTGGAAAGGCCGGGCGCAGCGGACCGTCGATGACGCGATGATGCGCTACTATATTGTCCACCTGCACCGATTGCTTGAGCCCGATCTCGGCTCAGGTTAGCAGCGGCGGCAATCGCGAGAGAGGCGGTCGTGGAGGGACGAGCCATTCCGGAGCCGGCAAGACGGCGCAGATCCCTTCTCGGCCGCGGCTGGAAACGGTTCGGGGAATCCCGCCTGGTCCGGCGCGCGCTGGGCAGCACCGCCGCGGCCTATGTTCGCCTGGTCGGCGTCACCAACCGGCTGATCTACGAAGGATCGGTCGATTACGACACGTTTGACCTCGATCGGCCGGTGATCATAACCATGTGGCACGGTCAGCATCTGATGCTGCCGGCGGTGCGGCGAAAGGGTCACAAGGTCGTCGCCCTGATCTCACGCCACCGAGACGGCGATCTCAACGCCATCATTGCCGAGAAGCTCGGCGTCGAGACGGTTCGCGGTTCGGCCGCGAGGGAGCAGAGCCGGGTCATCGAACGTGGCGGGATCGGCGGCTTCATGAAGCTTCGGACCGCTCTTCGCGAGGGCAAGAGCGTCACATTGACTGCGGACCTTTCCCGCGCCGTGGCGCGTCGCGCCGGAATCGGCATCATCCAGCTTGCCCGCGCCAGCGGCGTCCCGATTGCCCCGATTGCCCTTGCCGCGAGCCGCCGCCGGGTTGTCGACTCGTGGGACCACACCACGGTGAGCCTGCCATTTGGTCGGATTGCGATGGTGGTCGGGGATTTCATTTCGGTGCCGAGGAGCGCCGGCGACGAAGCGATGGAGGAGCGGCGGCTCGCGCTGGAACACGAACTTAACCGCATCACGGACCGGGCCTACGCGCTCGCGGACCGTCCGAATGGGTGAACGCTTCGGCTCCGCCATGCTGGCCGCCTACGGCGCGGGCGGCAGGTTGTTGACGCCCTTCATGCCTGCCATCCTCGATCGCCGCGGGCAGCGCGGCCTTGAGGACAGTGCGCGACGGAACGAACGCTACGGCATCCCCGGCGCGCCGCGCCCGGATCGGTCGGTAATCTGGGTTCACGCCGCCTCGGTCGGCGAGACCAGCGCGGTTCTGCCGCTGATCGCCCGGCTGACGGAGGCGGGCTGGTTCGTCGTCTTGACGACGATCACGGTGACCGGCGCCAAGACCGCGGCGCGCAACCCGCCAGCCGGTGTCCTGCATCAATTCGCCCCCGTCGACATCCGCCCCTGGGTTGCAAGGTTTCTCGACCATTGGCGGCCGCATCTCGCGATCTTTGTCGAATCCGAGGTCTGGCCGGTCAGCACCGACGAGTTGTCTCGCCGCAAGATTCCGCATGTCATAGTCAATGCCCGCATATCGGAACGGTCGTTCCGGCGCTGGCGCGTTCTCGGCCGGACGGCGCGCCGGATCTTCGGGCGAATCGACCTGGCGCTGGCCCAGACCGAGGCCGATGCCGAACGGATGGAAAGGCTCGGCGTACGGCGCGTGCGCCCGGTGGGCAATTTGAAACTCGACGCGCCGCCACCCGCCGTCGACGACAATGTCCTGGAGAGATTCACCGCCGACATCGGCAATCGCCCGTTTCTCCTCGCGGCAAGCACGCATCCCGGCGAAGAGGAAGTCGTGATCGACGCGCATGTCGCGTTGGTTGACCGGTATCCCGGACTGACGACGGCCATAGTCCCGCGCCATCCCGATCGCGGCCCGGCGATTGCCGAATCGGTCGCCCTTCGCAACATCGCCGTCACGCGGCGCGGCAAAGGTGAAGGAGTACCCACCGGGGGCGGCATTTACGTTGCCGACACGCTTGGCGAACTCGGCTTGTTCTACCGGCTGGCCAACGTCGCCTTCATCGGCGGTTCGCTGGTCCCGATCGGCGGTCACAATCCGGTCGAGCCGGTAGCGCTCGGGGTCGCGACGCTTCACGGACCGCACACCCACAATTTCGCACCGATCTACGCCGCCCTGCTCGAGGCGGGCGGATCGATTCTGGTTGCGACCTCCGAACGGTTGGCCGCCGCCGTCGAACGCCTGTTCGACGATCCTGCCGCGCTGGCCCGGCAGACCGACGCCGCCGAGACGACATTGGCCCGGTTCACCGGGGCTTTGGAGCGGACACTGGACGCATTGCAGCC
Source organism: uncultured Bauldia sp. (assembly GCA_964402275.1). Taxonomy (GTDB): domain Bacteria; phylum Pseudomonadota; class Alphaproteobacteria; order Rhizobiales; family Kaistiaceae; genus JADLGL01. The sequence continues at coordinate 82 of CAYOBK010000341.1, read as the reverse complement.
GTATCTTGCGCGCGGGGCGGTGCCCGCCGGATGAGGTCCCCGCGCTTCTGGTGGCAGCCGCGCCGGGGACTTGCCGCGGTTC
>CAYOBK010000340.1:0-2223 GCA_964402275.1 uncultured Bauldia sp. | reverse complement strand
GATGGCGCAGCGCTACTTCCTGTTTTAGCGATGGTTGCGGTTCCGATCCGGAAGCCCGAGGACAATGTGGCGGCGATCGTCACGCCCGACGACGGATCTCCGGCGACGACCGGGCGGGCCCAGCTTCTCCTCGCCACGTGGCTGTCGCCGGCCTTCCCGGTCGGCGCGTTCTCCTACTCGCACGGGCTCGAGACCGCCATCGCCGACGGCCGAATTGCCGACGCCGCGGCGCTGGAGAGCTGGGTACGCCTGCTCATCGAATATGGCAGCGGCTGGTGCGACGCGGTGCTGCTCGCCGAAACGTGGCGCGCAACGGCCGACCAAGACGACGCGCGGTTCGCATCGGCGAAGGAGCTCGCCGCGGCGATGGCGCCGTCGCGCGAGCGGCGGAGCGAGACGCTCAATCTCGGCGCGGCGTTTCTGAAGGCCGTGCTCGCCGGCTGGCCGAACGAATGGCTGCTCCGCCCTGGCACGACGCCGGATGATTTGTTCGCCTATCCGGTCGCCGTTGGAGCGGCGGCGGCGACACATGATGTCCTACTCGCGCCGACGCTCGCGCAATTCCTGAACGCGTTCGCCGCAAACCTGATATCGGTCGCCGTGCGTCTCGTGCCGCTCGGCCAGACCGACGGCCTGCGCGTCCTCTCACGGCTGCAGCCGGCGATCCTGGCGACCGCCGATCGCGCCGCGGTATCGACACTGGACGATCTCGGCTCGGCGGCGGTATCGTCCGACATTGCTTCCATGCGCCATGAGACGCTCTATTCGAGGGTTTTCCGCTCGTGACGAGATCCCCCCACGGCCCGTTGCGTGTCGGCATCGGCGGCCCGGTCGGCGCCGGCAAGACGACGCTGACCGAAGCGCTGTGCAAGGCGATGCGCGGCCGCTATTCGCTTGCCGTCGTCACCAACGACATCTTCACCAAGGAGGACGCGCTGATCCTCAACCGCGCCCAGGCGCTGCCGGAGGACCGCATCCTCGGCGTAGAGACCGGCGGCTGCCCGCATACCGCAATCAGGGAGGACGCCTCGATCAATCTCGCCGCTATCGCCGAGATGACCGGGCGTTTCCCCGATCTCGACATCGTGTTCATCGAATCCGGCGGCGACAATCTCGCCGCAACCTTTTCGCCGGAACTCGCCGACATCACGCTCTATCTGATTGACGTCGCGGCGGGTGAAAAGATTCCCAGGAAAGGCGGGCCGGGCATCACCCGCTCCGATTTCCTTATCGTCAACAAGACCGATCTCGCCCCTTATGTCGGCGCCGACCTCGGGCGAATGGAGGACGATACGGTCAAGGCCCGTCGAGGCAGGCCGTACGTGTTCGCCGATCTCCTCCGGCGAAAGGGTCTCGACGAAATTGTCGCCTTCATCGAACGAGCCGGCGGACTCGCCGCGCGTGAGGCCGCCGAATGAGCCGCCCGATGCCGGTCTGCAGCGAGGTGCTTCCGGCCAGATCCTGGACCGGCGAACCGGCGGACGTCGTGGTTCTCGACCACGACCAGCGCCATCGCCGCCGGATCGCGATGGCGGCGCGGGGCGGCCTTGCCTTCCTCCTCGACCTCGCCGACGCCGCGACGCTCCGCGACGGCGACGGGCTGATGCTCGACGACGGCCGCATTGTGCAGGTCGCGGCTGCGATCGAGGAGCTTGCGGCGATCACCGCTCCGAACGATGCCGCCTTGATGCGGATCGCCTGGCATCTCGGCAACCGGCATTGCCCGACGCAACTCGACGGCGACCGACTCCTGATCAGGCGCGATCATGTGATTGAGGCGATGGCTGAAGGGCTCGGCGGCACAGTGGACCATGTCGAAGCCGCGTTCGATTCCGAAGGCGGCGCGTATGGCGGCCATCGTCATCGACACGGATGAGCGGCGGAGCGAAGATCCCGGCCGTCCGGCCGCTGTTCACCGCAAGCGAGATCGCCGCGAGGGTCACGGCGCTTGCCGACGAAATCGCGGCGGCGGGTCACCGCGACCTTGTGGTGGTCCCGATTCTCACCGGCGGCTTTGTCTTCGCGGCCGATCTGGTCCGCGCTCTCCACGCCATCGGCGTGACCGCCGAGATCGATTTCATGGCCCTGTCCAGCTATGGCCAAGCAACGCGGTCAAGCGGCACGATCGAGGTCGTTCAGGACATCCGGACGGACGTCTCGGGCCGCGACGTGCTTATCGTCGACGATATCATCGAAACCGGGCGGACGCTGGCGTATGTTCGT
>CAYOBK010000339.1:0-2658 GCA_964402275.1 uncultured Bauldia sp. | reverse complement strand
ATCCGTTCGCGGTGATCGGCTTCGAAGTCGATCCTGGCCTGCCTGCGCTCATCGCCGCCGTCCCGAGCCGGCTGACAGACGAAGGGGAACAGCCGTCGCTCGGCACGGCGGTGATCACGCGGGAGTTCGTCCTCAACGATATGGGCGATCTCGCGTCCGCGGCGGCCGCCCCCGGCGGAATGGATGCGATGCCCGGGATGGACATGGCACCCGCGCCGGACGCGGACGAAGCGACTGCCGCCGTCAGGTTCGGCATCAACGGCCAGCCGTTCGATTTTGGCCGGATCGACCACGACGCGGCCGTCGGTTCCACCGAGCGCTGGGTACTGGGCGGTCAGATGATGGGCCATCCTTTCCACATCCATGGCGCGCGTTTTCGCGTTGTATCCGAATCGGGCCGGGTGCCCCGGCCCGAAAACAGCGGTTGGAAGGACACCGTCTTCGTGACGGGCGAGATCGAGCTTCTGGCGCATTTTCCGCACGCCGCTTCGGCCGCCGCGCCGTTCATGTTCCATTGCCACGTTCTCGAGCACGAAGATCGCGGCATGATGGGGCAGTTCACCGTCACTCAGGCGGTGCCGCGCGAATACGCCTTCGAGCTCGTCGACGAGCCGGTAAGAACGGGCGCCCTCGTGCATTTCTCGGTGCACCTCATCGACGTTGCCACGGGTTCCCGCGTCACCGATGCCGTGATCGCCGTCAGGGACTTCAACATGGAGCCGGAGGGCATGGCCGGGTCAAACTACGTAACGCTCCTGCCGGTGATCGAGCCCGGCGTGCAGCCGATGGAAGTCCGCCCGGATATGTCGGGCCGGTGGGCGCTCGTGCTCGAGGCCACCGTGCCAGGCGAAGTGCCCGGCGAAGCGCCGGTCGCAGGCACGATCATCGTGCGGGTGCCCGACTAGGACTCCGACCGACCACGCTGGCAGCCACTCACAAAGGGCGTCAGCAGGTGCTCCCCGATCCCACCGCATCGATCCGCTGAACGACCTCGAGCGGCTGTCCGCCAGCGGCGGTCGCGACGAACATCGTCATCGTCGAATAGCCGCCGGCTTCGACGGTGACGGGGCCCGTGGCGCTGTCGATGGCAAACCCGCCTTCGAAGCCGGCAATCCCGCCGGCCGCGCTGGCCTCTCCCGCCCGTTCCATCGCCGCCTTGAGCGCCATGATGGCGTTGTAGTGGGTGAAGGCGACATGTGTCACGATCCCGCCGTTCCCCGGCATGGCGTTCATCCGCGCCACGAAATCCCGAACGCCCTCGCTCGAATCGGCAGCGACGAACGGGACGCAAGTGATGATGGAAGCGCCGGAGACGAGCTGCGCCGCTTGCAGCTCGCTGAAATCGACATAGGCGAACGTCTTGCCGTTGGCCACGCCGATCTCGACCGCCTGATTGACGACATTGACCGAGTATGGCCGCGGTTCGGCTACCCATATCATTCGCGCTTCCATCTCGTCGGCCCACCGCAGCACGCCGCGGAACTCGCCGGCATGGGCGCCCTGCACCGGCGTCGTGACGAGCGCATCTCCGACATGCGCGCCGCCGAGAGCACCGTACAGGTATTGCGACACCGTCCGTCCGGACGGCGTCCAGTTGGTGATGCTGAACGGCCGCGTGTCGAGGTCCGGGCTGATATTCCCGCGAATGACGGGCACGATCTGTTGTACCGTCGGTCCGAAATGCCTGGCGACGGGGCCGCAATAGGACCCGTCGGTCCAGAACCCGGAAAGCACCGGCACCGGCGACGGGCTTCGCACCGAAATCAGACGCGGCGACGCCTGGACGAAGCCGGCGACGATCGCTTCGCAGCCTTCGCCGGTCACCAGCTCTTCGACCGCCGCCTGACTGGGCGGGCTGCCGAGATCGTTGCGATAGACAAATTCGATGGGCCGCCCGAGGATGCCGCCGGCCGCATTTATCTCGGCCGCCGCCAGTTGCACGCCCTGCACCATCTGCGCAATGTAGGGACCAACCTGTTCGTCAACGCCCTGGGTATCCTGCTCGCTGGTGAAGACCGCAACCTTCAACGGTTGTGCCTGCGCTATGGCGGGTGTGGCCAGCGCGCCCGCTGCCGCCACCGCCGCGCCCGCGCCAATCATCGCCTCTCGCCGCGTGATGTTCATGGGTTCCTCCAAACCAAGTTGCGCCGCGCCGCCTCTTCGAAGAGCGGCCGGCCGATAGTCCGTTTGCCCCATGTGTTGGCTGGAACCGGACGGCCCCAGCTTGGATCTGAACTCCGATATCAGACCAGATATCAGGTCGGGCAATCCGGCAAGACCTCCCCGTTCGGGGAGGTCCGCCGGGCGGACTGTCGCGCGCCAGCCCAGGATTCGTCCGGCGGGTGGAGGCGTGCTACCGTCAGGCACCCTCATCGGAACTCGCTCCGTTGCAGTCGGTCCGGGGAGCCGAAATTAGGGTCATCGACGGGTCGATCTGATGGTGAGACAGGAGCTTTCGGGCGAGCTGCTCGACGCGGTCTATGACGCCGCCCTCGATTCCCGTCTATGGGCCGCGGCTCTTCCCTTACTCACCAAGACGCTCGGCAGCAGCGCGGCAACGCTGCGCATCCTCGATCCCAAGAGAGGCATCGCAGTCATGACGGCCAGCGGCGCTGACGACGCGATCGTTGCCGACTATGTCGACCACTACTTCGCTTT
>CAYOBK010000338.1:0-4214 GCA_964402275.1 uncultured Bauldia sp. | reverse complement strand
GCCGCGGACGCGGCCGGCGAATCGGAGCTTCGCGGCCGCGGGCGCAGAGGCGAGGCCTCTTCCGACGGATGCTGCGGGCCGCGATCATCGGCCTGATCGTGCTCGCCGTCGCCGCCAGCGCCGCCGTCGCCTACTACGCGTCAAAGCTCCCGAGCATCACGTCCTGGGCGGTGCCGGACCGGCCGCCGAACATCAAGGTCCTTGCCGACGACGGCACGGTCATCGCCAACCGCGGCGCCACCGGCGGCGCCAATGTCACCCTCGATGAGCTGCCGCCCTACCTCTATGAGGCGGTGGTGGCGATCGAGGACCGCCGATTCTACGGGCATGTCGGCATCGACCCGGTCGGCCTCGGCCGCGTGTTGGTCGACGCGGTTGCGGGCGACCGGATCACCGGAGCGTCGACTATCACACAGCAGCTCGCACGCACGCTGTTCCTGACGATGGACCGCACCATCGAGCGGAAGATCCAGGAAGCGGTGATGGCGGTGTGGCTCGAGATCAAATACTCCAAGGAGGACATCCTCGAGATGTACCTCAACCGGGTCTATTTCGGCGCCGGCGCCTATGGCGTGGATGCCGCCGCCCGCGCCTATTTCGGCAAGCCCGCGACCAACGTCACCCTCGCGGAAGCGGCGATGCTGGCCGGCGTCCTGCCGCGGCCCTCGGCCTATGCGCCCACGGTCAATCCGGAGGCCGCCCGCACCCGGCAATTGCTGGTGCTGCAGGCGATGGTCGAGACCGGCTACATCACGCAAAGGGAGGCGGATCTTGCCGCGGCCACCGAGGTCCGGACGGTCGACGTTTCCGCCACCGGCACCGGCAACTATCTCGCCGATTGGGTGGCCGATCTCGTGCCCGATTTCATCGGTGCCATTCCCGGCGACATCATCGTCGACACGACGATCGACCCCATGCTGCAGGCGCAGGCGGCAACCGCGCTCCGCGCCGGCCTCGACGAAAACGGCGAAGCCCTCGGCGTCGACCAGGGCGCGATCGTGGCGATGAGCGTCGACGGCGCGGTGCGGGCGATGGTCGGCGGGCGCGACTACGCAGCCAGCCAGTTCAACCGCGCGGTCAACGCCCACCGGCAGCCGGGATCGGCCTTCAAGCCCTTCGTCTACCTGACGGCGCTCGAATACGGGCTGTCGCCCAACACCATCCGCTTCGACCAGCCGGTCAACATCAATGGCTGGACGCCGACCAACTACACCGAGGGACAATATCTCGGGCCGGTGACGCTGCAGCAGGCGCTGTCGCTCTCGCTCAACACGGTCTCCGCCCAGTTGACGGCCGAGGTCGGACCGGCCGCGGTGGTGTCGACGGCCCGCCGCCTCGGGATCGGGGCGCAGATCGAAGCCAATCTTTCGATCGCGCTCGGCACGTCCGAAGTGACGCTCCTCGAGCTCACCGGCGCCTACGCGACCTTCGCCAATGGCGGTGCCGGCGTGATCCCTTATGTGATCCAACGAATCCAGACCGAGGACGGCGACGTGCTCTACGAGCGGTCGGGCGGCAGCCAGGGACAGGTCGTCCATCCGCAATATGTCGCGATGATGAACCAGATGCTGACCGAGACGCTGGTGACCGGCACCGGCCGCCGCGCGGTCATCGAGGGCTGGCAGGCCGCCGGCAAGACCGGCACGAGCCAGGAATGACGCGACGCGTGGTTCGTCGGCTACACCGCACATCTCGTCACCGGAATCTGGGTCGGCAATGACGATAGTTCACCGACGCAGCGGGCCTCCGGCGGCAATCTGCCGGCGACGATCTGGAGCGGCTTCATGAACGAAGCGCATGCCGGTGTGCCGGTCGCGAGCCTGCCGGGCGCCTATGTGACCGGCCCGCTCGCGGGCGGCGGCCGGATCACCGACATCATCAACCAGCGCGGCGTCTACAACGAATATCAGGATCGCTACGACGCGGTGCCGGTCCCCGTTCCAGCCGGCGCCCAGGACCGCTACGACCCGGCCTATGACCCGCGCTACGACCCGAACTATCAGGTCCAGCCGATGCCACCAGCGCCGGTCAACGCGTTGCCGCCACCGCCGCCGCAGCAGCAGATCGTGCCGCCACCGCAGCGCGGGATCGGCGGCTTCTTCCGCCGCCTGTTCGGCAACTAGACTTCCGCCATCTCCTCCGGGGCGCCGATGGCGTGCAGGCCCGATCCGCAGGCCTTCAGCCACTCTTCCGCTTCGTCGGTATGGGGACAAATCCGACGGACGAGGCGCCAGAAGGCGTTGCTGTGGTTCATCTCCCGAAGGTGCGCCACCTCATGCGCCGCCAGATAGTCCAGGACGATCGGCGGGGCGAAGATGAGGCGCCAGGAGAATGACAAGGCTCCATGCGAACTGCACGAGCCCCACCGGCCCTTCGGATCGCGAAGCTTGATCGAGGTCGGCCGCACGCGAAGCAGCTCGGCATAGTAGAAGACGGCCTCCTCGAGGTCGGCCCGCGCCTCCTTCTTCAGCCAGTCCTGCAACCTTCGGTGGAGATATTCACGGGCCCCGGCAACCGCCAAAACCGGAAAGCGATCGCCCTTCTCGATCCACACGGTGCCGCGTTCGTCCGGCCGGTGCGCGATCCGGTGCTTCTCGTCCCGAACCGGGATTATCCGGCCTGGACGAAAGGGGCGGGCGACGGGCCTCGCGTTAAGCCGGGTAAGCAGCCATTCGGTGTTCCGCTCGAGGAAATAGCGGGCCCCGGCAAAGCTTCCCCCGGCCGGGATCGTCAGCACCGGGTCGGCGCCGGAATAACCCAGATTCAACGTGTAGCGCCGTGCCCGGCGGTTCGGCCTGATCCTGACGCTAACCCTTTGCCCTTCAAGTGGAATTTCGATCCGGTCGGGAAGGCGTTGGGCACGTTTGGCACGATTGAGGTGAGGCATGGACCCGATCCGCGATTCGACTCGGCCATCATGCCGCTAGGCGCGATCTGGTGCCAGCGGAAAGACGAAAACGGCGGACCTTTTTTTGGTCCGCCGCGCTGCTTTTTTGAGCTTTGGCCGGGACGCCCCTAGAGGACCGCCTCGCCGGGAGTGCCGCCCTTGGCCCGGCGCCGATCGGCCATGAAGCGGTCGAACTCTTCCTGGTCCTTGGCGCGGCGAAGATTTCGGAGGAAGGTCTCGAAATCGCGCCTTTCCTCGTCAAGGCGGCGCCTCTCTTCCTCGAGACGTCTCAACTCACGGTCGCGATACTCGTCGAAGGCGAAATTGCCGCTTTCATGGCCGGCGTAGCGGCGATGGAAATGCGTGCGGACGCGTATCGCCGAGGCATCCCGCCGAAACTCGGGGATCCGATCGCCCCACAGGATATAGGCGAGCACCAGCAGGCCAAGCGGCCATGCGATCATGAAGCCGATCACCATCAAGGCGATCATCAACGGGGTCCATCCAGGACGGATTGTCAGCGTGTGGGTCATCTCTCCTCACCTTTGCCCAACGATGTTTTTTGTAGCTGGGCACGGGTTTGTTCCCTTTCAAGGCGAAACGGCCGCCGCGCTGATCACATTCGGCCGCGCGCGGCCAGTGGATATCGCTCAGCGCGGCGGGTCGGATGCTACAATGGGTTTTTCGAGACCCCTGGGCGCATTGCCGATGACGACGGCCGATACCGATACGGCGCTCCGAAGCGCCTCCCGCCGGATCAAGCTCGACACGCTGATCGGCCTCCGCTGGATCGCGATCGGCGGGCAGACGGCGGCGATCCTGGTGGTGTGGCTCTGGCTCGGCTTCGAGATGCCGGTGGCGCTCTGCTTCGCGCTGACGGCCCTCTCGGCGTGGCTCAATCTGTTCCTGAAGCTCCGCTACCCGTCCAACCTCCGACTGCGGGACACGCCGGCGGCGATCCTGCTCGCCTATGACGCACTCCAACTCGCCGGGCTCCTGTTTCTCACGGGCGGCCTGCAGAATCCTTTCGCCCTCCTTCTCCTTGTCCCGGTGCTGGTTTCCGCGACGGCGCTCTCGCTCCGCCATACCGTCGCGCTGGGAGCGCTGACCCTCGTGATCACCACGCTGCTGTGGCCGTTCCACCAGCCGCTGCCATGGGACGCGGCGCTCGGCGAAATGAACCAGCTACCGGTGCTCTATATCGGCGGCGTCTGGCTGGCGATTCTCTCGGCGCTGGTGTTCTCGGGCTTCTACACCTTCCGCGTCGCAAGCGAGGCGCGGAAGCTCGCCAACGCGTTATCGGCAACCGAACTGGTTCTGGAGCGCG
>CAYOBK010000337.1:0-14162 GCA_964402275.1 uncultured Bauldia sp. | reverse complement strand
GGCAGCGACGTCGCCATGAAGGGCAGCCGGGATGTGTGGTGGCACGAGGCGGCCGCGGGGGTCGATGAGTTCTGCGAGCCCGAGCCGATGAACGCCGAGGACCCGCTGTTCATCCTCTACACGTCGGGCTCGACGGGAAAGCCGAAGGGCGTCCTGCACACCACCGGCGGCTACGCCGTGTGGACGGCGATGACGCACCAACTGGTGTTCGACTACCACGACGGCGACGTCTTCTGGTGCACGGCCGATATCGGCTGGGTGACGGGCCACAGCTACATCGTCTACGGGCCGCTCGCCAACGGCGCGACGACGCTGATGTTCGAGGGCGTTCCGAACTATCCGGCGCCAAGCCGGTTCTGGGAGGTCGTCGACAAACACAAGGTCAACATATTCTATACCGCGCCGACGGCGATCCGGGCGTTGATGGGCGCCGGCGACGAGCACGTCAGGAAGACGTCGCGCGCCTCGCTCCGCGTCCTCGGCTCGGTCGGCGAGCCGATCAATCCGGAAGCGTGGGAATGGTATTACCGCGTCGTCGGCGACAGCCGCTGCCCGATCATGGACACCTATTGGCAGACCGAGACCGGCGGCTTCGTGATCACGCCCCTGCCCGGCGTGTCGGACCTCAAGCCCGGCTCGGCCAACAAGCCGTTCTTCGGCGTCAAGCCGGCGCTGGTCGGTGGCGACGGCAAGGTGCTGGAGGGCGAAGCGCGCGGCAATCTCGTCATCACCGATTCCTGGCCGGGTCAGATGCGCACCGTGTTCGGTGATCACCGGCGCTTCGTCGAGACATATTTCACCACCTATCCGGGCAACTATTTCACAGGTGACGGCTGCCGGCGCGACGCCGACGGCGACTACTGGATCACCGGCCGCGTCGACGACGTGCTGAACGTCTCCGGCCACCGCATGGGTACGGCCGAGATCGAGTCGGCGCTGGTGGCGCACCCCAAAGTGTCGGAGGCCGCGGTGGTCGGCTATCCGCACAAGATCAAGGGCCAGGGCATCTACGCCTATGTCACGCTGATGGCCGGCGAGACCTGGTCGGAGGGGCTGCGCGCCGAACTCCGCGACTGGGTGAAGAAGGAGATCGGGCCGATCGCGGCGCCCGACCTCCTGCAATTCGCGCCCGGCCTGCCGAAGACCCGCTCCGGCAAGATCATGCGGCGGATTCTCCGTAAGATCGCCGAGGACGAGCCCGGCGCGCTCGGCGACACCTCGACGCTCGCCGATCCCGCCGTGGTCGAGGAGCTCGTCGCCAACCGGATGAACCGGGCCGGCGCCTAGTCCCGTTTCGGCGTCAGCCGGGTCAGAAGCACGCCGAGCTGCCACACCGCCGAAACGCCGATCACGACATAGGCGATCCGTGCCGTCAGCGACGACGTGGCGGTTTCGTGCGTCCCGTTGCCGTAAAGGGCGGTGACGAGGTCGAAGTCGAAGATCCCGACCAGCGCCCAATTGACGCCGCCGATGATCACGATCAGCAGTGTTATAACGTTGATAATCTTGACCAAATCGTTCCACCTGCGATGCGGGGCGTAGCAGTTTAGGCGATCCCGCCCGCGCTTTGAACGGCCCCGCGGCGGTGAACGGCGGCTGAACGCCAGGTTCACGGCCGGCTCAGGGCGGTCCCGGCATTGTTCCCCCACACTCGGTTCGGGGGCAAGACGATGTCAGCGCTTTCCAAGTTTCTCCTGGCGATCATGACGATCTTCACTCTGGGCATGATCGTGCACGATCCGGATGAGGCGCACCGCCCCCCGCAGCTCCGCGAAACCCCGCAAGCCTACGGCGTCGTCGAACGCGTGGATTTCCAGCAGTAGCGCCCTTCCCGCCTCTCCGGCGCGGACGCCACTTGTGGCGGCGCGCCTCCATTCCCATCATAATCGGTGAGAGCCACCGCGCCCCGATGGTGCCTGGCCTCGCGAGAGGACGATGAACACACTCAAAACCGGGATGCTGCTGGCGTTTCTGACCGCGCTCTTCATGGGCGTCGGTTATCTTATCGGCGGCACCGGCGGCATGGCGATCGCCTTCGTGGTCGCCGCCGGCATCAATCTCTTCAGCTACTGGAACTCCGACAAGATCGTCCTCCGGATGTATCATGCCAGGGAGGTCGACGCGGGCTCCGCGCCGGAACTCCATCGCATGGTGCAGGGGCTGGCGGCGCAGGCGAACCTGCCGATGCCGAAAGTCTACGTCATCGACAATCCGCAACCCAACGCTTTCGCCACGGGCCGCAACCCGGAGAACGCGGCCGTTGCGGCGACGACCGGACTGTTGCAGCGGCTGCAGCCGGAGGAGATCGAGGGGGTTTTGGCGCACGAGCTGGCGCACATCCGCAACCGCGATACGCTGACGATGACGATCACGGCGACAATCGCCGGCGCGATCTCGATGCTCGCGAATTTCGCCTTCTTCTTCGGCGGCGCGCGCAACAGTTCCAACAACCCGCTCGGCTTCGTCGGCATCCTCGTGGCGGCGATCGTGGCGCCGCTTGCGGCGATGCTGGTGCAGTTCGCGATCAGCCGGACGCGCGAATATTCCGCCGACCGGACCGGCGCCGAGATCACCGGCAACCCCCGCGGGCTCGCCTCGGCGCTCGCCAAGATCAGCAACGCGGCGCATCAGATTCCGAACCCCGACGCCGAACGAAGCCCCGCGACGGCGCATATGTTCATCATCAATCCGCTGTCCGGTCAGCGCATGGACAATCTGTTCTCCACCCATCCGGCGACCGAAAACCGGATCGCGGAGCTGCTCGAGATCGAGCGATCGATGCCCGGTGGTGGAAGACAGTCTTCCCGGCCGGTGACGCCGCCGCAAATCGGACGCAGCCAGACGGCGCGGCGTGGCCCTTGGGGCTAGCCGCGTCGCGGGTGTGAGCGGCGGCGCGCCCGGCCTTCCCGCCCGTCTGGCGGCCACGGCGCTCCTTTCCGGCGTTCTCGACAAACGTCGGCCGCTCGATGCGCAAATCGAGGCGGATGGTTCGCCGCTGGCAGGCCTCCCGCCGGCCGACCGGGCGCTGGCGCGGGCGATCGTCTCGACCACGCTTCGCCGCCACGGCCAGATCGAGGCCATCCTCGGCGAACTGATCGAACGCGCATTGCCGCGCCGGTCGGGCCGGCTCGGCCGCATTCTCGCAATCGCCGCGACGCAGCTTCTCTTCATGGACGTGCCTGACCACGCCGCCGTGTCCACGGCAATGGCGCTGGCGGATGCCGACCCCGAAGCGCGCCACTTCAAGCCGTTGGTCAACGGCGCTCTCCGCAATCTCGCCCGGCGGCGTGACGAGCTGCTGGCGGCGCATAGCGCGGCGCGGATGAATGTTCCGGATTGGCTGTGGCGACGCTGGGTCGCGACCTATGGCGAGGCGATGGCGGCGGAGATCGCGGCGGCGCATCTCGCCGAGCCGCCGCTCGATCTCAGCGTCACCGCCGACGCGGAGAAGTGGGCAGAACGCCTCGACGGCAAGGTCTTGCCGACCGGCACGGTGCGTTGCCGCGCGAAAGGACGCATCGAGGATCTTCCCGGCTTCGCCGAGGGTGCGTGGTGGGTGCAGGACGCGGCCGCAGCGCTGCCGGCGCGGCTCCTCGGCGATATCGCCGGCGCGCGCGTCCTCGACCTCTGCGCGGCGCCGGGCGGCAAGACCGCGCAACTCGCGGCAGCCGGCGCGCTGGTCACGGCGGTCGACATTTCGCCCGCCCGGATCGATCGCCTCCGCGCAAATCTTTCGCGGCTCCGGCTGACGGCGGAATGCATCACCGCCGACGCGCTGTCGTTCGATCCGGGACGGACCTTCGACGCCGTGCTTGTCGATGCGCCCTGCACCGCGACCGGGACGATCCGCCGCCACCCCGACATCCCGCGGCTCAAGCGCGAGGCCGACCTCACCCAACTCGCCGGCGTGCAGCGTCGGTTGCTCGCCAAGGCCGCGAACCTCGTCCGCAGCGGCGGCGGCGTCGTCTTCGCCACATGTTCACTGGAGCCGGAAGAAGGTGAGGCGCGGGCTGCGGCGGCCCCGGGCGAACTGCCGCTGACGCCACGGCCGATCGCCGCCGGCGAGGTCTCAGGCCTGTCCCCTCGCTGGCTGAAAGACGGCTGGCTGCGGACCCTGCCATGCTATCGGCCAGATCATGGCGCAGATGGCGGTATGGACGGCTTTTTCGCTGCGCGGTTCGTTAAGGGTTAAAGCCGATTGGGTTCCGGCCGCGGGGAAGGTAGATTGACCGGGTCCGGATGCCATGTGATTCGTTGGCGGATGGACAGTAAAGGATCGCGGACCGGATGGCGGTTGAGACAACGACAGTACGCCGGCGCATGTGGTCCTTCGCCCTCAGCGAGAGCCTCCGTCGCGCGGCGCTTGGCTACCACCGGTCGATCGTCTACCGCGCGCGCTATGCGGGGCCGTCGCCCGATCGCCTGCTGATCGCACCGACCGACCTCAGGACCTCCGACGCCACCCTCGCCCACGACATCTACGGCGGACGGTTCGTTTTTGCCGGGATCGCGGTCGACGCCAGCGAGGAGTCCGTATTTGCGGTCGATCCGCCGAGCGAGAACTGGGCGCGGGAACTGCACGGTTTCGGGTGGCTCCGCCACATGCGCGCGTCCGAACTCAAGATTTCGCGGTCGAGCGCGCGGACGCTCGTTCGCGACTGGATCCGTATCGGCCACCGTCATCACCCGATCGCCTGGGAGCCGGACATCGTCGCGCGGCGCGTGCTGTCTTGGCTGTCCCAGTCGCCGCTGGTCCTGGAGGAATGCGACCACGCCTCGTACCGGAGGTTTATCCGGTCGCTGACGTCGCAAATCCGCTCGCTCAGGCGGATCGCGCCGGACGGCCCGCCGGGCATGCCGCGGCTGACGATGATGATCGCCCTCGCCGCAGCGGCGGTGGCCCTGCCGGAACAGGACCGGTTCCTGCGCCAGGGTGGCCGCCGGCTCGAATCGGAACTCAAGGAGCAGATCCTTCCCGATGGCGGCCATGTCAGCCGCAATCCCGTCGCGACATTGGAGATTCTCGCCGATCTCCTTCCGCTTCGTCAGGCCTATGCGGCGCGCGGTTTGCCGCCTCCGCCCGGCATGATCGCGGCGGTCGACCGGATGATGCCGATGGTGCGCTTCTTCCGGCACGGCGATTGTGCCTTTGCCCGGTTCAACGGCGCCGGGGATACGGCGGTGGATTTGGTGGCGACGGTGCTCGCCTATGACGACGCGCGCGGACGGCCTCTGGTCAGCGCGCCGTATTCGGGCTTCGAGCGCATGGCGCATGGCGATACGGTGGCGATCTTCGACACCGGCAAGCCGGCGCCGATCGCGCTCAGCGGCGAAGCGCATGCCGGCGCGCTTTCCTTCGAGCTGTCGAGCGGATCGCACCGCATCATCGTCAACTGCGGCACCGGGCGCGCCAGCGGCTCGAGGCTTCACCGGCTTTCGCGGACGACGGCGGCGCATTCGACGGTAACGGTCAATGACTGCTCCTCGTGCCGGTTCCTGATGGGCTCGGCTCTGGCGCGGCGGTTCGGCGAGGTGATCGTCGAAGGGCCGCAGATGACCACGGTCGCTCGGGCGGACGACGACGACGGATCGAGCGTCATGATCGCCAGCCATGATGGTTATGCCGAGCGCTTCGGACTCATCCATGAACGCCGGGTCAAGCTGTCGCCGTCGGGTCACCGCCTCGACGGCATCGACCGCCTGCTGCCGGCGCCGGGCGGCCGGCTCAGCCGCGGCGCCAAGGACGAGTTCGCCATAAGATTTCACCTTCATCCCGACGTCAGGGCCGCGCTCGGCGAGAGGGGGCACGTTCTCCTCACGCTCGGCAATGGCGAAGGCTGGGAGTTCGCTACCGACCACGACGTGGCGGTGGAGGAGAGCCTGTTCTTCTCGGAAACCTACGGCAATCTCTGGTCGGCGCAGATGGTCGTGACCGGCCGGCCGCAGGCCCGCGATACGGTGGCGTGGTGGCTCCAGCGGACCGGGATGCCGACCCGGCACGGGGCGGACGCGTAGCGCCGGCGCCCTCGCATTTGACCTCCCGCGGAATCGTGCTATCGGCGGCTCTCCTTCCCCGCCGAGAACCATCCGATGGTCACGCTGAGCAAGGCCTTCCCGGTCCGCGAATTCGTTCCGATCAAGCGGGCGCTGATCTCCGTTTCCGACAAGGCCGAACTGACGACGCTCGGAAAGGCGCTGCGGGAAATGGGCGTCGAGATCGTCTCGACCGGTGGCAGCTTCAAGACGCTTGCCGGCGCGAAGATCACCGCGGTCGAGGTCGCCTCGCTCACCGGCTTCCCGGAGATGCTCGACGGCCGCGTCAAGACGCTGCATCCGGCGATCCATGGCGGCATCCTCGCCATCCGCGACGATCCGGAGCACGCGAAAGCGCTTGCCGCGCAGGGGATTGGCGCGATCGACCTCGTGGTCGTCAATCTCTATCCGTTCGAGGAGACGGTCGCGAGAGGCGCATCCGAGGCCGAAATCGTTGAGAACATCGATATCGGCGGCCCGGCGCTGATCCGCGCGGCCGCCAAGAACCACGCCTACGTCACGGTTGTGGTCGATCCAAAAGACTACCTTAGCGTGTTGTCAGAGCTGCGCGAGCAAAGCGGGTTGATTTCCTTCAAGACGCGGCGGCGTCTGGCAAGAAAGGCCTTCGCTCTGACGGCCTCCTACGATCGTGCTATATTGGAGTGGTGGACGAGCACAAATGCCGCGACGTAGGATGTGGCGAACGTCACAGTAGCGCACTAAGATAGTTGAGTGATTTGGGAGCGCTATGTAAATGAGTTCGGGCGCTCGCTAAGCCCTGGGACTTTTGCCCTCGCCAATGGACCAACCCGTCACAAATCCCGCGAGAAGGATTCGCGGAGCGTCGGTGCTTGCCCTCACCGACAATGATCCGTTTGTTGAGTTTCTCCAGTCGGTCCTCAAGCCAAAGCGGATCCCTCTTAAGGTCGACCACATTGGTCGCTCGAACCTGCGCATGTTGTTTGATCCCAATGACGACGTCGATCTGATTGGGGTCGATTACGAACGACTGGTTCATATGGATGTTGAGCTGGCGCGTGACGCGTTCCAGTTCTTTGCAGTCAACCGAACATCAAAACTGTCCGTGTGCGACGAACCAACCGTCGAGAGAGTTCGTATGAGCTTAGCCTACGGCGGTACAATTCAACCCACTGAATGGGACAAAATAAATCACACAACTCTCTTTAACGCTCTCAGACTCGAAGAGATAACTCATCGGTGGTCGGAAGCGCATTCAGATGACCATCCACGCCTTCTGCCGCGAACAATGTACCTCCGGCTTCGCCAGCTCGAGCAGCTTCGATATGGTGAGAATCCGCAACAGAGTGGGGCTCTGTACTCAAGCGATTGGGAGTCTCCTCCACTCATTTGCTCAGCGAACAAAGTGCAAGGGAAGCAGCTCTCGTACAACAATATCAGTGATGCCGACGCTGCATATTCGTTGGTTGCTGAATTCGATCCGAGCGACGTGGCAGCCGTGGCAATTATCAAGCACGCGAACCCGAGTGGCGTCGCTCAAAGTGGCTCACTTGTGAGTGCGTACCGGAAGGCGCTCAATTGCGACAAGGAATCTGCATTTGGCGGCGTCGTGGCACTGAATCGAACGTTGGACGCGGAAACTGCTCGCGAAATATCGAAGATATTCACCGAGGTAATTGTCGCTCCGGATGCCACTCGAGGTGCGAGGGCTATTCTTTCTAAGAAGAAGAATCTGCGACTTGTGCTCCCTAGGGTGCTACCAAAACAGTTGAGCGAGGATTTTCAGATACGGTCGATCAATCGTGGATATCTGATTCAAACGAACGATGTTGCGCCAATGAACCGGAATGGTTGGCAGGTAAAAACGAAGCGCATCCCAACAGATCAGCAGTGGGCTGATTTGGAGTTCGCTTGGCGTGTGGCCAAGCACGTGAAATCAAACGCGATTGTCTTCGCGAAGAATGGTGCGACGGTCGGTATAGGTGCGGGACAAATGAGCAGAGTGGACTCTGCTGATATTGGTGCACGAAAGGGCGGGGCGCATATCAACGGTTCTGTGATGGCATCGGATGCCTTCCTGCCGTTCCCGGATGCGCTTGAAGTGGCCGCGCGCGCGGGTGCGAAGGCTCTAATCCAGCCTGGAGGATCAGTTCGCGACGCGGAGGTAATTGAGGCGGCAGACAAGGCTGAAATGGCAATGCTTTTTACCGACACGCGTCATTTCCGGCATTGATCGCCTCCGCCTCGCAAAGGTCTGTCGGGTCCGAGATTCCGTCGTCCGAAGGCGAAAGCGAGCCTGCATCGGCGGCGGGGTGCCGGAATGGCATGGCAGTCGCGGCTTGAATCCCTTGAATGGCGCTGGCTGACCGAACGGCCGATCGCGCATCGCGGCTTCCATTACGCCGCCGGCGGAATCCCGGAAAACACCTGCGCTGCCTTCGCTGCCGCGATCGCGCGTGACTTCGCGATCGAATGCGACGTGCAGCTAACCGCCGACGGCGAGGCCGTCGTCTTCCACGACGACAACGCTGCGCGGCTGACCGGCACCGGCCGCGCGGTGTCGTCGATGACGTTGCAGGAGCTGTCGGCGCTGCCGATCGCCGGCAGCGACGAGCGCGCGCCTTCGCTCAAGGAAGCGCTGCAATTCGTTCGCGGACGGGTGCCGATCCTGATCGAGCTGAAAGCGCCGGCCAAGGTCGGACCGCTGGAGCGCGCGGTGGCCTCGGCCCTCGAGGGCTACGACGGCCCTGTGGCGGTGATGTCGTTCTCGCCGCGCTCGGTCCGCTGGTTCGCTCGGAAACGCCCCGCGATCCTGCGCAGCCTCGTTTCCGGTGCCTATCGCGACGGCGAGGGCATGTCCGCCTGGCGGCGCTTCGCCCGCCGCAATCTCCTCTTCACGGCGGTGAGCCGGCCGCATTTCGTCGCGCACAATGTCGATTGTCTCGACCTGGCCGGCTCCCGGCTCTGGCGCCGCTACGGCGGACCACTGCTCGCCTGGACGGTTCGTTCGGCCGAGGAATTCGCCCGCGTTCGCACCAAGGCCGACGGGGTCATCTTCGAGGGATTCGATCCCCCGGAGACCTGACCGGTCAGTCTCGCCGTTTCGGATCGACCGGCAGCATCAACACGCCGCCGGCGACGAAGAACAGGACCAACGTCGCGATGCCGACGCGCTGGCTGCCCGACAGCGACGTGACGGCGGCGACCGAGGCCGCGGCGGTGAAGGTGGTGAGCTTCCCCGACAGCGCGAACATCCCGAAGAACTGCGTCATGTGCTCCCTCGGCGAGAGCGCGATGATCAGCGTCCGGCTCGCCGCTTGCAGCGGCCCGGACACGATGCCGATGACAGCGCCGATGAGCAGATAGAGCTGCTCGCCGAGGCCGGCATAGAGGCCGTCGCCGGCGGGTGGCGGATCGATCGGGACGAAGAACAGGATCCGGTCGGCGGTGATCGACAGCGCGCCGACCGACGCGGCGACGAGGATGACGAGCGAGCCGATGATGATGCGTTTCGAGCCGAGAAGGTCGTCGAGCCTGCCGCCGAGGAATGTGCCTGGAATCGCCGCGGTGACGACGAGCATGCCGAACAGCAGGAACTCGGTCGTGGTCCAGTCGAAGGTCGAGGTGGCATAGATGCCGCCGAAGGCGAAGAGACCGACGAGGCCGTCGGCATAGATCATCCGCGCGATCAGATATCGGACGATGTTGCGGTAGCGGCGGAGCTGGCGGAGCGTCTCGCCGAGGCTCCGGAGCCCGGCGCGAATCGCACGGCGAGCCGGCATCAGGCGCGGCGCGTCCGGCGTGAACAGAAACAGCGGCAGCGCAAAGACGACGTACCAGGCCGCCGTCAGCGGACCGGTGGCGCGGACGCCTTCGTAGGTCGCCGGATCGAGGCCGAACAACGGTGCGAGACCGAGGAAGGTCGTGCCGTCCGCCGGATCGGCGACGAAGAGTCCGATGACGATCACCAGTGCGGCCATGCCGCCGAAATAGCCGATCGCCCAGCCGGAGCCCGACAGCCGGCCCATCCGGTCCGGATGCACGAGGCTCGGCATCATCGAATTGGTGAAGACCTCGGAGAAATTGGCGCCGACCGTCGCGAGGAACGCGCCGAGGAGGACGGTCCAGACCGCATAAGGCGCGCCGGGTTCGCCGAACCACAAGAGGATCGCGCCGGCGACGAGCGGCACCGAAAAGCCGAGGATCCAGGGCTTGCGGCGGCCGGCGGCGTCGGCGATCGCGCCGAGCACCGGCGAGAGAAGCGCGACGACGAAGCCGGCGGCGGCGAGCGCCCAGCCCCATTGCGCCGTGCCGGTGTCGGGGTCGGCGGCGATGTAGTCGACGAAGAAGGGTGCGATGACGAAGGTGGTGACAAGCGTCGCCACCGGCTGCGTCGCCCAGTCGAAGAAATACCAGGAGACGACGGCGCGGCGGCCGGCCGGCATGGCGGCTGCTGAATCTGACGGACTGTCGGGCAGGATGGTCGTCATGGCCTTGATCGAGAATCTGGAACCGCTCGTTCCCGCGCAAGCGGGAATCGAGGTGAGATTGCCGTGAATGCCCAGTATTTGCGCCGGGTCCCGCTTTCGCGGGGACGAGCGGGGAGGGATGAAACCGCCACCCGGTACGGCGTCGCCCGTCCCACTGTCGGTGACTCGCTCCCACGCAATCAAGCCCTTGACTCCCCTTACCCGCTCTGGAATCTCTATGAGAACAAAATAGGAACATAATGGCGCAAAGCCTCTGCCCCACAGGACAATGGAACAGGCCAATCTCACCGCGCTCCGGCGTGAAATCGCCGCCATCGAAGGCCGGCCTGATTGGGTAGCGCTGGAGAGGATTCACGCATCTGATGATCACTTCTCCCTCTCCCCGCTTGCGGGGAGAGGGCGCGAGCCATTGCGAGCGGGTGAGGGGGCGTCGCGGCTCCAGCCGCTATCTATCGATGACGGCGCAGTGGATGGGATTAGTAGCCCCTCACCCCGGCCCTCTCCCGGCTTCGCGGGGCGAGGGGGAAAGCGCCTAAGTTTCGGTGTTCCCGGTCTCGACCTCAGGCTTGGCGGCGGGCTGCCGATGGCGG
This sequence comes from uncultured Bauldia sp., assembly GCA_964402275.1. Taxonomy (GTDB): domain Bacteria; phylum Pseudomonadota; class Alphaproteobacteria; order Rhizobiales; family Kaistiaceae; genus JADLGL01. Next base: position 3,070 of record CAYOBK010000337.1, on the reverse strand, counting down.
CCCTGCACGAGATCCGCTGCGACGAGACCCGCGCCGACGGTGCGCTGACCGGTTTCGCCGCCGCACTCCTTGTTCGTCTCGCGGCCGTCACGACGAAGCCGATCCTCTGGGTCGAGGAGGAGATGGCGCTCGGCGAGGCCGGCCATCCCTTCGGCTCCGGCCTCGCCCGGTTCGGCCTCGACCCGTCCCGTCTGATCTTCATACGCGCCCGCCGCGCCGAAGACGCGCTGTGGACACTGGAAGAAGGCCTCCGCTGCAACGGCCTTGCCGCCGTCCTCGCCGTCATCCGCGCTTCGCCGCACGCGCTCGACCTCACCGCCAGCCGGCGGCTTGCCCTCCGCTCCGCCGCCCACGGCGTCATGGGGCTGCTTCTCCGCCAGGCAAGCGCGGCCGAACCCGGGGCCGCGACGACGCGGTGGCGGATCCGCCCGCAGCCGGCGGCGGTGACCGACGGCTTCGCCGAGGGGATCGGCCGTCCCGCCTGGCGGGCGGAATTGGAAAAGAACCGCTTCGGCCCGGTCGGGCATTTCGATTTGGAGTGGGATCATGCCGGGAATTCATTCGTCCAGTCCGCCGCGGCGGATCCTGTCGCTCGTCCTGCCCTTCCTTTCGACCGACCGGATCGCGCGGCAGATGCGGGGGCGGAACTGGCGCTCAGAGGAACAGGCTGAACGGCCGCTGGCGATCGTCGCCAAGGAGAAGAGCGCGCTCAGGCTGATGGCGCTCAACGCGCCCGCCTTCCGCCTCGGCCTTTCCCGCGGTCAGGCGCTCGCCGAGGCGCGGGCGATCTATCCGCTCCTCGAGGCGGTCGACGCCGATCCGGGCGCCGACGCGCGGCTCCTTGCCGAAATCGCCGATTGGGCCGACCGCTATACGCCGCTGGTGGCGCTCGACGGCGGCGACGGGCTGATGCTCGACATCACCGGCTGCGCCCATCTCTTCGGCGGCGAGGCGGCGATGGTCGCCGATTTTCTTGCGCGGCTTCAGGCTCAGGGCTTTGCCGCCGTCGCTGCGATCGCCGACACGCCGGGTGCGGCGTCGGCGGCGGCGCGGTTCACCGGGCTCGCCGTGGTTCCGCCCGGCGGGTCGGCGGAGATGCTGAAGCCGCTGCCGATGGCGGCGCTCCGGCTGCCGTTCGAAACCGTGGCGATGCTGGAACGCGTCGGGCTGAAGCGGGTCGGCCAGATCATCGGCGCGCCCCGGGCGCCGCTGGCGGCGCGGTTTGGCGCCGGCCTCATCGAGCGGCTCGATCAGGCGCTCGGGATCGACGAAGAAGCGATCTCGCCGCGGCGGGTGATGCCGGCGTTGCTCGCCGAGCGCCGCTTCGCCGAACCGATCAGCCTCGTCGGCGACATCGCCGCCACCGTCGCCTCGCTCGCCGGAACCTTGTCACAGCGCCTGGAAGAGCGCGGCGTCGGCGGCCGCAGCTTCGAGCTCGCGCTCTATCGGGTCGACGGCGTCGTCAGCCGGACGACGATCGGCACCGGCCGGCCGCTGCGGTCGCCGCGCCTGATCGGCGAACTCTTCGCCGAGAAATTCGCGCTGTTCGGCGACGAACTCGACGCCGGCTTCGGCTTCGAACTGGTGCGGCTGTCGGTGCTGGCGACCGACGAGGCGATGCCGGCGCAGATCGACCTTGCCGGCGAGACCGACAGCGAAGCCGATCTCGACCGGCTGATCGACCGGATCGGCGTTCGCCTCGGGCTCGACCGGATCGTCCGCATGGCCGCGCGCGAAAGCCATGTGCCGGAACGTTCGACGGTCGTCGTTGCGGCAGCGGACGGTTCGGCGGCGGTCGCCTGGCCGGCGCCGGCCGAGGACGGACCGATCGACCGGCCGCTGCGGCTGTTCGCCCGCGCGGAGCCGGTGGAGGCGATTGCCGAGATTCCGGAAGGACCGCCGCTCCGTTTCCGCTGGCGGCGTGCCCTCTACGAAGTGACGCGGGCGGAAGGACCGGAGCGGATCGCCGCCGAATGGTGGCGCGAGGACGGCCTCACGCGCGACTATTACCGCGTTGAGGATCGCGCCGGCCATCGCTTCTGGCTCTACCGCGAAGGCCTCTACGAGCGCGAGACCGCGGCGCCGCGCTGGTTCCTGCAGGGGCTGTTTGGATGACCCGCTTCGCCGAACTTGCCGTCACCACCAATTTCTCCTTCCTCAGCGGCGGATCGCACCCCGAGGAACTGGTCAGGCAGGCGCACGAGATCGGCCTTGCCGGGATAGCCGTCGCCGACCGCAATTCCTTCGCCGGCGTCGTCCGCGGCCATCTCATGGCGAAGGAACTCGGCCTTCCCTACCGTGTCGGATGTCGCCTGGTCTTCGCCGACGGGACGCCGGACGTCTTCGCCTGGCCGACCGACCGCACCGCCTATGGCCGGCTCTGCCGCCTGCTGACGCGCGGCAAGCGGCGCGCCGAAAAGGGGAAATGCGAGATCCATCTCGACGATCTCGTCGAATGGGGCGAAGGGCAGCTCCTCGGCGTGATGCCGTCGGCGCGGCTCGATGCGAAGCTGCCGGCGACGCTGTCGCGCCTTGCCGACGCATTCCCCGCTGCCGTGCATCTGATGGCGGCGATGCGCTACGGCTCCGGCGACCGCCGCCGGCTGTCGCGCCTCGCCGCGCTTTCCAGGAAGCATCGGACGCCGCTCTGCGCGACCAACGACGTCCACTATCATCATCCCGACCGCCGGCCGTTGCAGGACGTACTGACTGCGATCCGCGAGCATATGACCGTCGCCGAGGCCGGGCATCTCCTTGCCGCCAACGCCGAGCGGCATCTGAAACCGGCGGAGGAAATGGCGCGTCTGTTCCGCGATTTGCCGGAGGCGCTCGCTCGAAGCATCGCCATTTTCGAGCAGCTCGATTTCTCGCTCGACGAACTCGCCTATCAATATCCCGACGAGCCGACGGGCGCCGGACCGACGCCGCAGGCGGCGCTGATCAGGCTCACCGAGGAAGGCGCGAAGCGGCGTTGGCCGAACGGCGTGCCGGCGAAGATCCGCGGGCACATCGATCACGAACTGAAATTGATCGCGCAATTGCAATACGCGCCGTATTTCCTCACCGTCTA
>CAYOBK010000336.1:0-6083 GCA_964402275.1 uncultured Bauldia sp. | reverse complement strand
AGGACATCATGGTGCCGCGCGCCGATGTCGAGGCGATCGACATCGATCAAAGCCTCGGCGAGTTGATCGGGAAGTTCCGCCAATCCGGCCATTCGCGCATGCCGGTCTATCGGGAATCGCTCGATGAGCCGGCGGGCATGGTCCACATCAAGGACCTCCTCCGCTACATGGCGCAGGTGGGAACGATCGTGCACGCCGACGACGAGCGGAGCTTCGACAGGCTCGACCTGTCACGGATCAGGCTCGATACGACGATCGCCGAGGCGGAACTCGTCCGCGACGTCCTCTACGTGCCGCCGTCGATGCCGGTGCCGACGCTGCTGTCGCTGATGCAGTCCTCGCGCATGCAGATGGCGCTGGTGATCGACGAATATGGCGGCACCGACGGCCTGGTCTCGATCGAGGATGCGGTCGAGACGATCGTCGGCGAAATCGAAGACGAGCACGACGAGATCGAGCCGGAGATCGTGGCGGAGGGCGACGGCGTATTTGTCGCCGATGCCGGCGCAAGTCTCGACGACGTGTCGAACGCCGTCGGAACAGCGCTCGCGCCGAATGGCGGAGACGATATCGAGACGATCGGGGGCAAGGTGTTCACGCTGCTCGGCCGCATCCCTTCCACAGGCGAAAAGGTGGCGCTGCCCGAGGGCTATCTCGTCGAGGTGCTCGACGCCGATCCCCGCAGAATCCGCCGCGTTCGCATCAGTCCCGCGCCGGACGGCGCCGGCAAAGGCTCCGAAAACGCGATTCCGCGCGCCGTCTCCGGCGCTTGACGGCGGAGATTTCCTCGCCCAAGCCGTGGCCCATTCGCTGCCGAATCGGGCCCTGCTACCGAGATGAACCGACTGGCTGACTCGATCATCCTGCTCTGGGGTTGGCGGCGGTTCCTCCTTGCTTTCCTCGCCGGCGCGGTCACCGTCCTCGCATTGCCGCCGTTCAACGCCGTGCCGGTCGGCTGGCTGACGATCCCGGTCCTGATCTGGATGATCGACGGCTCGGCCAACGCCGGCAGGACCGGCCTGATCCGGCGCATGCGGCCGGCCTTCGCGATCGGCTGGTGGTTCGGCTTCGGCTATTTCGTCGCCGGCCTGTGGTGGCTTGGCGCCTCGTTCCTGGTCGAAGCCGACTTGTTCGGCTGGTTGATGCCGTTCGCCGTGCTGGCGCTGCCGGCAGGCCTCGCCTTGCTTTGGGGCGCCGGCGTTGCCGTCGCGCGGCTGTTCTGGACCGACGGCTGGGTTCGGGTGGTCGTGCTGGCGGTGGTGATGACGCTGGTCGAGTGGATCCGCGGCCATGCGCTGACCGGCTTCCCGTGGAATGCCTTCGGCTACACCCTGATGCCGGACCCGGTGCTGATGCAGTCGGCGTCGGTCATCGGCCTTTGGGGGATCACCCTGCTCGCCTTCCTCCTGTTCGGCGCGCCGGTGCTGTTGGTCGGCGGCGAGAGCGGCCGCGGGCGGCGGACGGCGTTCATCCTCATCGTCGCGGCGACCGCGGCGCATGTCGGCTGTGGGTTCGTCCGGCTCGGCGGTGCAGACGACGCCGTGGTCGAGGGCGTCCGCCTCAGAATCGTTCAGGCCAGCATCCCGCAAAGGGTCAAAGTGGAGCGGGCAGCCGCCGACGCCAATTTCCAGCGCCATGTCGACCTCAGCCTCAGCTCACCGCAACCCGGTCAGCCCGACGGGCCGAATCTCGTCATCTGGCCGGAAACCGCTGTGCCGTATCTCCTGACCGAGGAGCCGACGCGGCTCGCGGCGATCGCCGACATGCTGCCGGCGGAGGTCACGCTCCTGACCGGGGCGCCGCGCCGCCAGAGCGGTGCCGACCCGGGCGGGCCGAGCGTCGCCAACAGCGTCCTTGTCATTTCCGACGAGGGCGTGATCACCGACTCCTACGACAAGGTCCACCTGGTTCCGTTCGGCGAGTACCTGCCGTTCGCCGATTTCCTCGAAGGGTTGGGGCTGCGCCAGCTGATCACGCTGCCGGGCGGATTCGCCGCCGGTCTCGAACGGCGGACCCTCGTCGCCGGACCGGCGCCACCGTTCGCCCCCCTGATTTGCTACGAGTCGATCTTCCCGGGCGAGGTGACGGAACCCGGAGTCCGCCCGGCCTGGCTCCTCAACCTCACCAATGACGGCTGGTACGGCGACACGCCGGGCCCCCGGCAGCATTTGCAGCAGGGGGCGCTGCGGGCGGTGGAGGAGGGGCTGCCGCTGATCCGGGCCGCCAATACGGGCATTTCCGCCATTATCGATCCCTATGGCCGGATTCTGGCCCGGCTCGACGTCAACGAGACCGGGGTCATCGATGGCGAATTACCGGCAGGGCTGCCCGCGACGATTTATTCCCGCTTCGGTGACGTGGTTCCGGCCGGAATCCTCGTCCTTCTCGCAATCGCCGCGCTTTTCGGCCGGATTTTCGTAGGCCGACAGTACAATTGACATTGCAACCTGCGGCTGCTTTCTAGCGGTACCGGCCGGGTTCGCAGGGCCACGAGCGGCGGCCGGGAAGCGGCAGGGGTGGCAAAAGGGGTGGTGGCACAAGAGGGGAGCGCCGCTGTGGCTGGAACGAAGAAACCAAATCCGATCGACGTCCATGTCGGTGGCCGGGTCAGGCTGCGACGAATGATGCTTGGCATGAGCCAGGAGAAACTCGGCGAGCAACTCGGCATCACATTTCAGCAGATCCAGAAATACGAGAAGGGAACCAACAGGATCGGCGCGAGCCGGCTGCAGAACATCGCCTCGGTGCTGTCGGTGCCGGTCGGCTTCTTCTTCGACGGCGCACCCGGGCAGGGGAGTGCAGGAGCGGCGGACTCGAAGAGCGGCAGCTACGTCGTCGACTTCCTTTCGAGTTCGGAAGGACTGCAGCTCAACCGGGCCTTCGTTCGGATTTCCGATTCCAAAATACGCCGGCGGATCGTGGATTTGGTCCGCTCGCTCGCCGGCGACGGAAGCGACAGCTAGAGCTTCGATCGAGATTGACGGCCCGGCCATTCGCTGCCAAGACGCCGTCGCGGCTGTCGTGGCAGGCAGTCTTGTTTCTGCGGCCGATCGGGGTCACGGTTTCGTTGCGGTCTTCCTACACATTTACCAGCGAGTCGGTTTCCGAAGGTCATCCGGACAAGGTCTGCGACAGGATTTCGGACACAATCGTCGACGCGTTCCTCGAAGCGATGCCGGAATCGCGCGTTGCCTGCGAGACGCTGGCGACAACCAACCGCGTTATCATCGCCGGCGAAGTGCGCGGCCCGGAAGAACTGACCAACAATCCGGAGCGGATCATCGAGCTGGCGCGCGGGGCGATCCGCGATATCGGCTACGAGCAGTCGGGGTTCCACTGGCAGAGCTGCAACGTCGAGGTTCTACTCCATCCGCAGTCGGCAGACATCGCGCAAGGCGTCGACGCTTCCGGGAACAAGGATGAAGGCGCCGGCGACCAGGGGATCATGTTCGGCTATGCCTGCCGAGAGACCCCCGAACTGATGCCGGCGCCGATCTACTATGCTCACCGTATCCTGAAGTTGATGGCGGAAGCGCGGCATCAGGGCCGCGCACCGGAACTGCAGCCGGACGCGAAGAGCCAGGTGACCGTCGCCTATCGCGACGGCAAGCCGGTCAAGGCCACCGCCATCGTCGTGTCGACGCAGCACACCACGGACATGAGCTCCGACGAGGTCCGCGAAATCGTCGAGCCGTTCGTGCGTGAGGCGTTGCCCGGCGACTGGATCAACGGCTCGACCGTCTGGCACGTCAACCCAACCGGCAAGTTCCTGGTCGGCGGCCCGGATGGCGACACCGGACTGACGGGGCGCAAGATCATCGTCGACACCTATGGCGGGGCCGCGCCGCATGGCGGCGGCGCGTTTTCGGGCAAGGATCCGACCAAGGTCGACCGTTCGGCGGCATACGCCGCGCGCTACCTCGCCAAGAACATCGTCGCGGGCGAATTCGCCGACCGCTGCACCATCCAGCTCTCCTACGCGATCGGCGTCTCGGAACCGCTATCGCTCTACGTGGATCTGCACGGCACCGGCCGCGTCGATGAGGAGCGCATCGAGAAGGTGCTGCGCGAGGTTATGAGCCTGTCGCCGCGCGGCATCAGGGAACACCTCCAGCTCAACCGGCCGATCTACGCCCGGACTTCGGCCTACGGCCATTTCGGCCGGCCGCCGGAGCCGGATGGCGGGTTCTCCTGGGAGCGGACCGATCTCATCGAGCCGATCCGGGAAGCCCTCGGCTGACGCCGCGGGCGGGCGACGCGCCGCCGAACTCCACGGCCGCCGCAAGGGCCGCCCGCTCAGCCGGCGCCGGTCCGGGATCATGGCGCGGCGTCTCCCCGAACTCAGAATCGATATCGAAGCCGCCGCCCCGAATGACTGCCGACCGCTGTTTCCGGTCGCCGTCGGCGAGACGCGGCTCGAGATCGGTTGCGGCGCCGGCGAGCACCTCGTTCACCAGGCAGCGCATTTGCCGTCGGTCGGATTCATCGGCGTCGAGCCGTTCGTCGAGGGCCTCGGCAAGACGATCGCGGCGGTGGACGATGCCGGCTGCCGCAACGTTCGCCTGTTCGACGACGACGCGGCGCTGCTTCTCGACTGGCTGCCGACGGCATCGCTGGGTGTGATCGACGTCCCCTATCCGGATCCTTGGCCGAAGCGCCGCCACCGGAAACGCCGGCTGATCTCGGCCGCCAATCTCAATCGGATATCGCGCGTGCTGCGGAGCGGAGGACTGCTTCGCGTCGCCACGGATATTGCCGACTACGCCGATTGGACGCTCCTGGCGGTCCGGCATCATGGCGGCTTCGAATGGACCGCCGCGAAGGCCGATGACTGGCGGTTTCCCTGGCCGGGCTGGCCGGGAACGCGGTACGAGGGGAAGGCGCTCGCAGCCGGCCGGCGGCCGATCTATCTCGTCTTCAGGCGGCGTTAGGACATAGGCCCGCCCTGCCGGTTGCAAACGAGCGCGGTCCGGCCTATATCTCGGCCATCATCTCAAACGAACAGTATCGTTGGAGAGTGGGCCCGCCGGACCCGCTCTTTTTTTCATAAGGCGCCAGGATCGCGTGAACAGAGCAGCGTTCCACGACGACCGGATCATCAGCGAGACCGGGCTCGAGGCCCGGGTGGCGCATATTGTCGGCCCGGCGCTCGACGGCCTCGGCTTCCGGCTGGTGCGCGTACTTTTGTCAAACCGCGACGGACTGACGTTGCAAATCATGGCCGAGCGCCCGGACGGAACGATGTCGATCGGGGATTGCGAAGAAGTCAGCCGCAATCTTTCGCCGATCCTCGACGTCGACGATCCGATCGACCGCGCCTATCAGCTCGAGGTGTCGTCGCCGGGATTCGACCGGCCGCTGGTGCGGCAAAACGACTTCGCGCGCGCCGTCGGCCATCTGGCCAAGGTCGAGCTGGCGCGGCCGCTCGACGGCCGCAAACGCTTCCGCGGCGACATCGTTTCCGTCGACGACCGGACCGTCGTGATGCGCGTGGTAGAAGCGGCCACCGACGAGACCGAAGCGACGACGACCGACGTGACGCTGCCCCTCGCCGATCTCGCCGAGGCGCGCCTGCTGCTGACCGACGCGATCATCGCCGAGACATTGCGCGCCGACAAACGCGCCAAGAAGGAGCGCACCAAGGCCAGGAAGCTGGCCAAAGGCAGCGCTTCAATGACCCCAGCCGCTCAAGGAGACTGACATGGCCGTCAGTGCAAACAGACTGGAACTCTTGCAGATCGCCGACGCCGTCGCGCGCGAGAAGGCGATTGATCGCGGCATCGTCATCGAGGCGATGGAGGACGCGATCCAGAAGGCGGCCCGTTCGCGCTACGGTCAGGAAACGGACGTCCGGGCCGAGATCAACGCCAAGACGGGCGAGATCAGGCTCCAGCGCCTCCTGAAGGTGGTCGACGCCGTCGAAGAACCGGCGACCGACATCTCGCTGGACGAAGCGCGGGCGCGCAACCCGGCGGCGCAGGTCGGCGACTATATCTCGGAGCCGCTTCCGCCGATGGATTTCGGGCGGATCGCGGCGCAGTCGGCGAAGCAGGTGATCGTACAGAAGGTGCGCGAGGCGGAGC
>CAYOBK010000335.1:0-2036 GCA_964402275.1 uncultured Bauldia sp. | reverse complement strand
CCGGCCTGGCGTCCAGCATCCAGCGATGGACCGCGGCCTGGTCGCGGAGATCCAGAGTCTCGCGATCGACGGTGATGATCTGGCACGCCTCCCGCTCCAGCCGCCGCACCAGCGCCGATCCGACCATGCCGCGATGGCCGGCAACCCATACGCGCCTCCCGGCGAGTTCGAAGCGCGGATGCGCGGCGGATACGGTGTCAGTCATGCCGGCTCCGGCGGTCCCGTTCGGCCTTCATTGCCTCGAGGTCGGCTGTCACCATCTCTGTCACGAGCGCGCGGAATGTTATGGCCGGAATCCACCCCAGTTGCCGGCGCGCCTTCTCGGCCGATCCCAGAAGGTCGTCGACCTCCGTCGGCCGGTAGTATCGCGCATCGACCTTGACGAGGATATGGCCGGTCTGCGCGTCGCGGCCGACTTCTGCCTGTCCCCGCCCCAGCCACGCGATGGACCTGCCGACCTCGGCGAAAGCCGCCTCCGTGAATTCGCGCACCGAATGCGATTCGCCGGTGGCGAGCACGTAATCGCCGGGTTCCGACTCCTGCAGCATCAGCCACATCCCTTCGACGAAATCGCGGGCGTGGCCCCAGTCCCGGCGGGCGTCGAGATTCCCGAGATAGAGCGTCTCCTGCAAACCGAGCTCGATCGCCGCGACGGCGCGCGAGATCTTGCGCGTGACGAACGTCTCCCCGCGGATCGGACTTTCATGGTTGAACAGGATGCCGTTCGACGCGTGGATGCCGTAGGCGTCGCGATAGTTGACCGCGGTCCAGTAGGCGTAGAGCTTCGCCGCGGCGTATGGCGACCTTGGCCTGAACGGCGTCGTCTCGCGCTGCGGCGTTTCCGCCGCCGTTCCGTAGAGCTCCGACGTCGACGCCTGATAGAACCGCGTCTTGCCGACGAGATTGAGGAGACGGATCGCCTCGAGCAGCCGGAGCGTTCCGAGCCCGTCGGCGTTGGCCGTGTACTCGGCCGTTTCGAAGCTCACCTGGACATGCGACTGCGCGGCGAGATTGTAGATCTCGTCCGGTTGCGTTTCCTGGACGATGCGGATCAGGTTCGTCGCATCGGTCATGTCGCCATAGTGTAGGAAAAGCCGCGGGTCCTCCTCGTGCGGATCCTGATAGAGATGGTCGATCCGCCCCGTGTTGAACGACGACGACCGCCGCTTGATGCCGTGCACGCGGTAGCCCTTGCTGAGAAGCAGCTCGGCGAGATACGCGCCGTCCTGGCCGGTGACGCCGGTAATGAGGGCGACCCTGTCCTTGCTCATGCTTCGTGTGAACTACTCCGCTTCGATCATCGTCAGCACGCCGCGCCAGCGCGCCAGCGCGCCCGCCTTCGAGAAGTGCCTCTCCACCATCGCCCGCGCCGCCTTCCCCATCCTCTCGCGGCGCTCGCCGTCGTCCCTGAGCGCGCGGATGATCCGCGCCAGCGCATCGGCGTCGCCGGCGGCGACCGCCACGCCGCGGCCGTGCTCCGCGACGAGACGCGCCAGTTCGCCGGTGCGGCTGCCGATGACGATCATCGGCCGCCCGGCGGCGCCGATGCCGTAGAACTTGCTGGGGAGGAGGAGCCCGTCAAGCTCCGGCCGGAGCGAAAGCCAGTGGACGTCGGGGACCGACAGCGATTCCGCGAGCCGTTCGCGCGGCTGGTAGCCCCGGAAGTCGAAATTGCCGAGCCCGCGCGCCGCCGCCTCCTGCCGGAGCTCGCCATAGCGGTGCCCGCCGCCGACGATGAGGAACCGGATGCCGTCGTCCCCCCGCAGCGCTTCCGCCGCCGCCAGCATCGTCTCGTACTCATGCGCCCGGCCGAGATTCCCCGAATAGCCGACGACGAACTTGCCGTTGAGGCCCCAGGCGTCGCGGAGCGCGTTGTCGCCGGGCGCGATCGGAACGACTTCGGCGTCGTCGGCCCAGTTGGGGATCGTCTCGATCGAACCCTCGCCGACGCCGAGCGCGCGGAGCCGCGCCGCCATGTCCGACCCGATCGCGACGTTCATCCGCGCCCGGCGAAGGCTGCTGTCGCGCGCGCGTTG
>CAYOBK010000334.1:0-4854 GCA_964402275.1 uncultured Bauldia sp. | reverse complement strand
GGCCTGCGCCAGCGCCACCCGCATGATCTCCTCGGTGATGCCCTGGATCTTGATGTCCATCTGCAGCGAGGTCACGCCCTCGGCGGTTCCGGCGACCTTGAAATCCATGTCGCCGAGATGGTCCTCGTCGCCGAGAATGTCGGACAGCACCGCGAATCGGTCGCCTTCCTTGATGAGGCCCATGGCGATGCCGGCGACGGGCCGCGTGATCGGCACGCCGGCATCCATCAGCGCGAGCGACGTGCCGCATACGGTCGCCATCGACGATGAGCCGTTCGATTCGGTGATCTCGGAGACGACGCGGATCGTGTAGGGGAACTCATGATGCGGCGGCAGCACCGGCCTGACCGCCCGCCACGCAAGCTTGCCGTGGCCGATTTCCCGCCGGCCCGGCGATCCCATGCGACCGGCCTCGCCGACCGAGTAGGGCGGGAAATTGTAATGCAGCATGAACGTTTCTTTGTAGGTCCCCTCGAGGGCGTCGATGAACTGCTCGTCATCGCCGGTGCCGAGCGTGGCCACCGCCAGCGCCTGCGTTTCGCCGCGGGTGAACAGCGCGCTGCCATGCGTGCGCGGCAGGAAGCCGACTTCGGAGACGATCGGCCGCACCGTCTTCAGGTCGCGGCTGTCGATGCGGATGCCACGGTCGAGGATGTCGCCGCGGACGATCGTCTTCTCCAGCTTCTTGAACTGGTCGGCGATGAGGAGCGGCGACGGTCCTTCCGCGCCCTCGGCTGGAGCCAATGCCGCCGTGACCCTGTCCTTGACGGCGGCGACGGCGGCCAGGCGCTCGGTCTTTCCGGCAATCGCATAGGCGTCGCGGAGATCTGATTCGGCGGCGTCGCGGAGCTTGTCGTAGAGCACCGAATGATCGGCAGCCTCGACGATCCGCGGCTCCTTGGCGGCGCGCTCGGCGAGTTCGATGATCGCATCGATCACGGGCTGGAATGCCTTGTGCCCCGCCATCACCGCGCCGAGCATTTCGTCTTCCGTGAGCTCCTTGGCCTCCGATTCGACCATCAGCACGGCATCCTGGGTGCCGGCCACGACAAGATCGAGCCGCGATTCCGGGAGGTCGTCGAGCAGTGGATTGATGACGAACTCGCCCTGGATCAGCCCCACCCGCGCGGCGCCGATCGGTCCCATGAAGGGAAGGCCGGATATCGTGAGCGCCGCGGAGGAGGCGACCAGGGCGACGATGTCGGGGTCGTTCTCGAGGTCATGGGACAGGACGGTGGCGATGATCTGTGTCTCGTTCTTGTAGCCCGGCGCGAATAGCGGGCGGATCGGCCGATCGATCAGCCGCGAGGTCAGCGTTTCCTTCTCGCTGGGTCGTCCCTCGCGCTTGAAGAACCCGCCGGGGATTTTGCCGGCGGCGAAGGTCTTCTCCTGATAGTTCACCGTCAGCGGAAAGAAGTCCTGCCCCGCCTTCTCTTCCCGGGCGCCGACGACCGTCGCGAGCACGCTCGTCTCGCCATAGGTCGCGAGCACGGCGCCGTCCGCTTGGCGGGCCATCTTGCCGGTTTCGAGAATCAGGCGCCGTCCTGCCCATTCGATTTCGACTTTGTGTATGTCAAACATTGCTTTTCCTTCGGTCAGCCGGGACCGACGGAGCCAGGCAAGACGGCAAGGCTCTCTCTCGATCCTGCGAGAAAGAGTCTGGCGATCCTGCCATGGCTCAGATCTGTCCCGGCGGTCTGTGGTACGGCGGCCCCATTGCCGCCGCGATTTCGATCGGCGAGGTCAGCGACGAAGCCCCAATCGCTCGATCAGCGTACGGTAACGCCCTTCGTCCCGGCTCTTGAGGTAGTCCAGGAGCCGCCGGCGGCGGCTCACCAGGCGCAGCAAGCCGCGCCGGGAATGCGTGTCCTTGCTGTGGGTCTTGAAGTGCTCGGTCAGCGTAGCGATCCGCGAGGACAACACCGCAACCTGGACCTCGGGCGATCCTGTGTCGTCGCTTGCGGTCCCGTATTCCTTGATCAGCTCCTGCTTTCGCTCGGGCGTAATCGACATCATCAGTCCTTCTCGTTTTGAATCCGGCATCCCCGCGAATCCCAATTCGCGGGGTCATTCCCAAGGCTTGCCATTAGACAGTGCTTGGTTTCGCCCCGCCTGCCGGGATGTCGTCCAGCGGAGGCAGGGCTAAGTGCCGCAAGACCGGCGAGCCGGTTTCGGCGGCCGGAATATGACGGAAACCGCCGGCAATAGCCACAGCAAAAGGGCGGAGCGGCGGAACCAGGCCCGCCACGGCCGCAACTGCGGATTCGGGCCGTTCTTTCAAAGATGGAACACCCGCCTCGGATGGAAGGCGCCTGCGGCGATTTCGCCGATCGCGAGGAGCTGGCCGCCGCCGGTTGCGTAAGCGGGACCCGGCCGGGGCGCCGAAGCGCCGCGGAGGAGCACGGCCTGGCCCTGGCGGACGCGGGCGGCATCCTGCCCCCTGAGCACGACCCCGGTAAGGCGGGACAAGGCCGATTCGACCGGCATCAAAAACGCGTCGCAGGCTTCGGCGCCTTCGCCAGCCGTCTCCCGCAGGGCTTCGAGCGTCACCATGTCGCCCTCGCCGAACGGTCCGACAGCGGCCCGGCGAAGCGCCGAGACGTGTCCCCGGCAGCCGAGCCGGCGGCCGAGGTCGCGGGCGATGGACCGGACATAGGTGCCCTTGCCGCAAACGATCTCGAACATGGCTTCGTCGGGGCCGGGAACCGCGCGCAGGACGAACCGCTCGACCGTCACCTGCCTCGCCGCCAGCTCGACCCCTTCGCCGCTCCGCGCGAGATCATAGGCGCGCTCGCCATCAACCTTCACGGCCGAATAGGCGGGCGGAATCTGCACGATCTCGCCGATGAAATCCGGAATCGCCGCTTCGATTTCGCCGCGGGCGGGACGGCTGTCCGAACGCGCCACCTCGCGGCCTTCGGCGTCGTCCGTATCGGTCTCGGCACCCCACCGGACCGTGAACGCGTACGTCTTGCTTCCGTCGGTAACCTGCGGCATCGCCTTGGTGGCTTCGCCGAGGGCGATCGGCAGGCAGCCCGACGCCAGCGGGTCGAGCGTTCCGGCATGGCCGGCCTTCTGGGCGCCGAACAGCCGCTTGACCGCGGATACCGCCTGCGTCGACGTCATGCCGATCGGCTTGTCGAGGATGAGCCATCCGGAGACAGGCCGCCCTTTCTTCTTGCGATTGGCCACCTTCAGCGCCGCCTGCGTCAGCTTTCGTCGCGGCCGCGATCGAGGTCGCGGCGGATCGCGGGCGTGCTCAGCAGGGCGTCGATCCGCCCGCCGGTTTCGAAACTCGTATCGACCTTGAAGCGAAGTTCCGGCGAGAATCTGAGGTCGATGCGCTTCGTCACCGCGCCGCGGATGAATTTGCGGTTCCGCTCCAGCGCCGCGACCACCGGTTCGATATTCGCCTCGCCCAGCGGCACGACGTAGCAGGTGGCGAGTTTCAGGTCCGGCGACACGGCGACCTCCGTGACCGAGATCGTCGAAGCCTCGACGGCGGGGTCGTGCACCTCGCCGCGCGCCAGGACTTCGGCGAGCGCGTGGCGGATCAATTCGCCGACGCGCAGTTGCCTTTGCGACGGGGCGGCGCCGGAACGGCGGGAATTGGGGTGCGGCATCGGACCAGTCGGGTCTGTGGCGCCTGTGCGCCTAGAGCGTCCGGGCGATCTCCTCGACCCGGAAGCATTCGATGATGTCGCCGACCCGCATGTCCTCGTATTTCTCGAACGCCATGCCGCATTCCTGGCCGGCGGTGACTTCTCGCACCTCGTCCTTGAAATGCTTCAGCGTCGAGAGCTTGCCCTCGTGCACGACGACGTCGTCGCGGATCAGCCTGACGCCGGCACCGCGTTCGACCTTGCCGTCGATGACCCGGCAACCGGCGACCTTGCCGACCTTTGTGATGTTGAAGACCTGAAGGATCTCGGCATTGCCGAGCATCGTTTCGCGGCGCTCCGGCGTCAAAAGGCCGGACATGGCCGCCTTCACGTCGTCGACGAGATTGTAGATCACGCTGTAGTAGCGGATCTCCAGGCCCTCCTTCTCTGCCACGTCGCGCGCCTGTTTGTTGGCGCGGACGTTGAAACCGATGATCGCGGCGTCGGACGTGGCGGCGAGGTTGACGTCCGATTCGGTGATGCCGCCGACGCCGGAATAGACGACGCGCGCGGCCACTTCCTCATTGCCGAGCTTCTCCAGCGCGCCGGTGATCGCCTCAACCGAGCCCTGCACGTCTCCCTTGATGACCAGCGGGAAGAGCTTGATGCCGCTGACTTGGAGCTGCGTCATCATCTGCTCGAGCGAGCCGCGGGCGCCGGTGAGCTTGGCTTGCGCTTTCTCGCGTTTCTGGCGGCCGCGATACTCGGTGATCTCGCGTGCCCGAGCTTCGCTTTCGATCACCGCGATCCGGTCGCCCGCTTCGGGTGCGCCTTGCAGCCCGAGCACCTCGACCGGCGTCGACGGACCTGCTTCGTTGATCGCTTCGCCGCGGTCGTTGACCAGCGCACGCACCTTGCCCCACTCCGCGCCGGCGATGACGATGTCGCCGATATTGAGCGTCCCGCGCTGGATCAGCACGGTCGCAACCGGACCTCTGCCGCGGTCGAGCCTGGCTTCGATCACCGTGCCTTCGGCCGGACGGTTGGGGTTGGCCTTGAGTTCCAGTACTTCGGCCTGCAATTGCACCGCATCCAGCATCTTGTCGAGGTTGGTGCCTTTCAACGCCGACACCTCGACCTCGAGGACGTCGCCGCCCATCGATTCGACGAACACCTCGTGCTGCAGCAGTTCGGTGCGCACGCGCTGCGGATCGGCGTCGTTCTTGTCGACCTTGTTGATGGCGACGATGAT
>CAYOBK010000333.1:0-4271 GCA_964402275.1 uncultured Bauldia sp. | reverse complement strand
AAGGGTTTTGGCCTCGACGAGGTCGCGACCGGCATCGGCCGCACCGGCGTCGTCGGCGTCATCCGCGGCCGTGGCAATGGAGCCGGCCCGGTGATCGGCCTCCGCGCCGACATGGATGCGCTGCCGATCGCCGAGGCGACCGGGCTCGCCTACGCCTCGCAGAACCCCGGCCTGATGCATGCCTGCGGCCATGACGGCCACACGGCGATGCTCCTCGGCGCCGCCCGTTATCTCGCCGAGACGCGCAACTTCAGCGGCACTGCCGTCGTTATCTTCCAGCCCGCCGAGGAGGGCGGCGGCGGCGCCAGGGCGATGCTCGACGACGGGCTGATGGACCGTTTCGGCATCGAGGAGGTTTACGGCATGCACAACATGCCCGGCATCCCGCTCGGTCATTTCGGCATCCGGCCGGGGCCGCTCCTCGCGTCGACCGACGATTTCGAGATCGAGATTCGCGGACGCGGCGGCCACGCCGCGCAGCCGCATCAGACCGTCGATCCGATCGTCGCGGCCGCCGCAATCATCCAGGCGCTGCAGACGATCGTGTCGCGCACCGTCAATCCGCTCGACGCCGCCGTGGTGTCGGTGACGCGCATCGACGCCGGCACCGCGTCGAACGTGATCCCGGACGCGGTCAGCATGAGCGGCACGCTCCGCGCGCTTCGCGCCGACACGCGCGACGAGATCGACGAGCGGACGCGGCGGGTCGTTTCATCCGTGGCGGCGGCGTTCGGCGCCGGCGCCGCGATCGACATCCGCCGCAAATATCCCGTGACCTCGAACCATCCCGAGCAGACGGCCTTTGCCGCATCCGTCGCCGCCGAGATCGCCGGCGCCGACCGCGTCGACACCGACACCCCGCCGATCATGGGGGCGGAGGATTTCTCCTTCATGCTCGAATCGCGGCCGGGAGCCTTCATCCTCGTCGGCAATGGCGACAGCGCCGGCCTGCACAGCCCGCTGTTCGATTTCAACGACGAGACCATCCCGGTCGGCTCGTCCTATTGGGCGAAACTGGTCGAAAAGCGCCTCGCGGCGTGACCGGGAGCGGACAATGCGGAGAGATTGCTGTATAAGCGCCGCGTCGCCCTTTCGGAAGCGGAATCGCTGATGGCCTTGCGCCTGCCGTTCTTCTCGCGGCTGGAGAGAGGCGATTTCGCCCTGATCCGCCGCATCCTCGCCGGGAACGCCCGCGATTTCGTCGGACGCTACGCCGTGGCGTTCCTGTCGATGGCGATCTTCGCCGCCGCCACCGGCGGCACGGCCTGGCTGATGCGCGACGTCGTCGACGGCATCTTCCTCGAAGGCGACGGCACGCTGCTCGTCGTCGTGCCGCTGGCGATGGGCGCGCTGTTCGCAATCCGCGGCGTCGCCAATTACATCGCCTCGGTGAACCTCGCGCGGATCGGCAATGCCGTCGTCGCGCGCCTGCAGCGGCAGATTTACGACAAGGTGCTGACGTTGGAGATCGGCGCCCTCGCCCGCACCCATTCGGCCGGCCTCGTCGCGCGGATGTCGCATCATGCCCTCGCCGCCCGCGAAGCGCTGCAGCAGATCAACAACGTCATGGTCCGCGATCTCCTGACGCTGATCGTGCTGACCGGCGTCATGATCTGGCAAAGCCCGCTGATGTCTCTGTTCATCCTCGCCGCCGCGCCGATCGCGATCAGCGGCGTCACGCGCCTGGTGCGGCGGACGCGGAAGGCGGCCGAAAGCGAGTTCCGCCTGGTCGGCCGCCTCGGCGCGATGCTGCAGGAGACCGCGATCGGCATCCGCGTCGTCCGCGCCTTCAATCTCGAGGAAACGATGCGCCGCCGGATGCGGCTGTCGATCGACGACGCGGAGAAATACGCCAACAAGGTCGCGCGCTACAGCGCGAGGGCGACGCCCCTGATGGAGTCGCTCGCCGGCCTCGCCGTCGCGGGGATTTTGTTGTGGACGGGCTACTCCGTCGTCAATTACGGCGCGAGCCCCGGCGCCTTCATTTCGTTCGTCACCGCGATGCTCCTCGCCTACGAGCCGGCCTCGCGCCTCGCGCGTTTCAACGTCCATTTTGCCGGCAAGATGGTCGGCGTCCGCCTGATCTACGAGCTGCTCGACACGCCGGCGGTGCAGCGGCCCGGCGGCGACCGCGACTTCCGCGCGACGCGGGGCGAGATCGCCTTCGACCGCGTCACCTTCCGCTATCGCCCCGATCAGAAACTGTTCGACGGCCTTTCCTTCACCGCCGCCGCGGGGAAGACCACCGCGCTGGTCGGCCCGTCCGGCGTCGGCAAGAGCACCGTCATCACGCTGATCGAACGGTTCCACGAGCCCGAGGCGGGCCGCATCCTGATCGACGGCCGCGACATTGCCGAGGCCGATCTTCACGCGCTCCGGTCGCAGATTTCGCTCGTCGGCCAGGAGGTTCGCCTCTTCACCGGCTCGATCCGCGAGAACATCCGCTACGGCCGGCTCGACGCTTCCGACGCCGAGATCGAGCGCGCCGCCGCCGAGGCGATGGCCGACGATTTCATCCGCGCCCTTCCCGCCGGCTACGATACCGAGCTCGGCGAAGAGGGGTCGGAGCTTTCCGGCGGCCAGCGCCAGCGGATCGCCATTGCCCGCGCGCTCCTTCGCGGCGCTCCGATCGTCCTCCTCGACGAGGCGACCTCGGCGCTTGATTCCGAATCGGAGGCGAAGGTCCAGGCGGCCTTCGACCGGCTGAAGAAGGACCGGACGACGATCGTCATCGCCCATCGCCTCTCGACCGTCCGGAGCGCCGACAGGATCCTCGTCTTCCAGGACGGCGACATCGTCGAAGAGGGCTCGCACGCGCAGCTCATCGCCGCGAACGGCGCCTATGCCCGCTTCTATCGGCTGCAGCTGGAGCCGGAGGCTTTCGGCGCGAAGCCGTCAAAGGGGGCCGAAATCTTCCGCTACGGCGGCTGATCGGCTCGACCCGGCGCGACCTTTGGTCCGGCCCGACCGCTGTGCGGCCGACGCCGTCGCTGCGACTTTTGCGCAACAGCACAATCCAATTCCACCGTCATTCTGTGGTCGGCGCCAAATCCGGCCTCATTTCGCCCCGGACGAGCGGTAGAAGCGAATCATTGGAGATTCGCTCATGCGTCGTCAGATCGCCCTTCGCGTCCTGCTGTTCTTCTCGGGCACCGCTGTCCTCAGCGCGTTCTTCGCGATCCCCTATCTGACGCTGACGCCTTAGCGGACGCGGGGCGCCCCCCGCCGACCCTCCATCTGGTGCCGCGGCCCGACAGACACGCCGTTGCCGGGGTAGGCATGTGCCATGCTGCGCGGCTACTCGCCTGCTGATGTCGCTTCTTCATCGCAGAGATTGACTCACGCGCTCTCACGCCCATTCTGGGTTGTCGTGAAGTAGCGCAGGCATTCGACGATGGCCTTCGATCCGACCGAACTCTTAACCGCGCAAGCTGCCCAGGCGGCGGCCGCACAAAGCGCCGCTAGCCAAGTGCGGCTAGTGGCGGGCCCCGGCTCGGGCAAATCGAACTCCATTGAACAACGAATAGGCCACCTAATTGCAGGCGGCGCGGTAAACCCCACCCAAGTTGGGGTTCTCTCTTTTACCAACGCTTCCGTGGCGGATTTGAGGGCACGGATCGAGGCGTATGCGAACACCTCGAACCTAACGATTGCCGGACTGCAGATAAGTACCGTGCACTCACTTGCCCTTAGAATGTTACGAGGAGCAGGGCAACTTGCCCAATATCCCATCACTCCAACAGTGCTGGATGACTGGGAGCTAAAGCATATCATTGACGCCGAGTTCTCGGCTGACTCCCAAATAACGCCTGGTCGATGCGCCGATATTCGGGAGTACAACGAAGCATTTTCGAGCAGCGGCCAGTTCAATCACCCATACTACTTTCCACCCGTTCCGCCTGTTAGTCTGAACGAGCAGAATCGCTTCCAAGCCTTCTATCCGCCTCGCGCGCAGCTTTATTCAGTTGTTTGCCCAGGCGAGATTGTGAGGCAGTGCGTTCAGGCCATTCGGGCAGGCATAATTCACCCCGTCGTGGCCACCGGCCTGCTTCACCTGATCGTTGACGAATATCAGGATCTCAACGCAATGGACCTTGAGTTCATTCAGGCATTTGCGACGGCCGGGTGCGTCCTATTTGCCGCCGGTGATGACGATCAAAGCATTTATTCGTTTCGCTATGCCGAGCCAACCGGCATTCAAACCTTCAATCAAACCTACCCCCAAGCCTCAACTCATTTGTTGACACATTGCTTTCGCTGCCCTCAGGCGA
>CAYOBK010000332.1:0-13971 GCA_964402275.1 uncultured Bauldia sp. | reverse complement strand
GATGTCGGCCGGGATCGACGGCCTGATCGTCGCCAACACCACCACCGACCGGCGCGGATTGCGACCTTCGCGTCACATAGACGAGGCAGGCGGCCTGTCGGGCCGGCCGCTCTTCCGCCGCTCGACGATGCTTCTGGCCCGGCTGCGGACGCTGGTCGGGACCAGGATGGCGCTGATCGGGGTCGGCGGCATCGACTCGGTCGAGACAGCCTGGGACAAGATCACCGCCGGGGCCGATCTCATCCAGATCTATACCGGCATGATCTATCGCGGACACGGCCTTGCCGCCGAACTCAACCGCGGGCTCGCGGCACGGCTGGCGCGGGAAGGTTTCAAGTCGATCGGCGAGGCGGTCGGGACAGAGACCGACCGCTGGGCCGGTGCCAGGAACGCCCCCTCGACCTGATTTAACTATTCTGTTAAATACCTGGCCGCGAGCCGGCAGGAAGGTCGAGATGGGCGCAATCGATTTCTCAACCGAGGTCGAGATCGGGAGACCGGCGCCGGAGGTGTTCGCCTTCGTCTCCGACGTCTCCAACAATCCGCGCTGGCAGCGCGGCATGCGGTCCTGCGTCTGGACGTCGGCACCGCCACATGGCGCCGGAGCAACCTACGACCAGACCGCCCGCTTCCTTGGCCGCGATATCGTCTCGAAATTCGTCGTCGCCGAATACGACCCGGGCCGCATGATCCGGTTCAAGACGACGGAGAGCCCGTTTCCGATCGATGAGCGGCGAACGGTGACGCCGGTATCCGATGGCACGTCGCGCATCCGCGTCCATCTTCAGGGCGATGCGAGCCGCGTGTTCCGGCTGGTCGCGCCGCTGTTGTCCGGATTGGTCGGGCGGTCGGTCAGCCGCGACTATCAGCGGCTGAAGCGATTGCTTGATGGCGACGCGTGAGCGTCACGCCTTCTTCGGCTTCCGCTTGAATGTATCCCGGATGTTGGCGATCAGATCGATCTTCACGCCGTGGCGGCGCATGATGAACGATTGCTGGAGCACCGACAGCAGGTTGTTCCACGCCCAGTAGATGACAAGACCGGCCGGGAACGAGGCCAGCATGAAGGTGAAGACTATCGGCAGAAGATTGAAGATGAAGGTCGGCGCGCCAGGCTGCTGCGGCGTCAGCTTCATCTGAACCCACATCGTAACGCCCATGAGGAGCGGCCAGACGCCGATCGTCAGGAATGCCGGGGAATCGAACGGCAGCAGCCCGAACAGGTTGATGAACGAGGTCGGATCCGGCGCCGACAGATCCTGGATCCAGCCGAAGAACGGTGCGTGCCGCATCTCGATGGTGACGAACAGCACCTTGTAGAGGGCGAAAAATACCGGGATCTGGATCAGGATCGGCCAACAGCCGGCAACCGGATTGATCTTCTCCTTGCGATAGATCTCCAGCATCGCCTGCTGCTGTTTGGCGCGGTCGTCCTTGTGGCGCTCGCGAAGCGCGGTGATCTGCGGCATGACCTTCCGCATCTTCGCCATCGACCGGTAAGAGCGGTTGGCGAGCGGGAAGAACACCAATTTGATCACCAGCGTCGCAAGCAGGATGGCGATGCCGAAATTGCCGACGACGCCATAGAACCAGTCGATCAGCGTGAACATCGGCTTGGTGATGAAATAGAACCAGCCCCAATCGATCAGCAGGTCGAACCGCTCGAGGTCGAGCGCCTCGTCATAACCGTCGACGATCGCGACCTCCTTGGCGCCGGCGAAGAGACGGCTCGTCGTCTCGAGACTCTCACCGGCGGCGAGGGTCGTCGTGGTTCCGGAGTAGTCGGCCTGATAGCGAAGCCCGCCGTCGGTGAATCGGCTGAACCGGCCGACGAACTGCTGCCCCTGATCGGGTATGAGCGTTGCCGCCCAATATTTGTCGGTAATGCCGACCCAGCCCCGCGTGGTGGCGGCGTACTCCTCCGGCCCGTCCTCCAGAGCGGCGTAGTCGACCTGCTTCAGACCGTCATCGGCGATGAAGCCGATCATGCCTTCATGCAGGATGAAGAAGCCGGTCGATTGCGGCTCGCCAAGCCGGGTGATGCGGCCGTAAGGCGTGAGCCTGACCGACGATGTTCCGGTGTTCGCGACCGCGTCGGTGACGGTGAACATGTAGTCGACGTCGACCGAAATGGTCCGCGTGAACGTCAAACCGGTGCCATTGTCGTAGGTCAGGACCAGGGGCGTGGCCGGCGTCAGCACGGCGCCGTCCGGCGCTATCCATGGCGTGCGTGGCCCCGGCACGTCGGCACCGTTGGACACCCAGCCGAACTCGGCGAAATAACCGTCGGGAACGGTGTCGGGCGACAAGAAGACGATGGTCGGGCTGTCGTCTTCGACGGTGGCGCGATAGCGAATGAGACGAAGATCGTCGATCCTGGCGCCGACGAGGTTGATGGACCCGGTCACGGACGGCGTTTCGATACGAACGCGCGCACCCGCAGCAATGGCTTCTTCGCGGGTCGCAAATGCCGCCGCCGCGAGGCCGCCGGCGACCGCCTCCGCGGGCTGCGGGATGTCCTCGCCGACGACCGGCTGCGGAATGTCTTCGGGAGCCAGCGCCTCGCCTGCAGCCTGCTCCTGCGCCTGTTGCTGCGCCTCGATCTGCGGCTGGGCAAAGAAATACTGCCAGAGAACCAGCACCGCGACCGAAAGGAGGATCGCGATGATGAAATTGCGGCTGTTCCCGCCTCCCATCAGCGCGCTCCGCGCGGACTTGTTCGAGGTTCTGCCAGACGCCGCATCTTCACGATCTCGGTCATTGCCGACGCGAGATCCGTCGTCATCGCGTCGAAGGGCTGGTCGATCGCCCCCCGCCGGCCGACCAGAACATAATCGATGCCCGGGACCGCGTCAGGCCCGGCGGCGCGGGCGAGTTCCCGCAGCCGCCGCTTAATCCGGTTGCGAGCGACGGCATTGCCGACCTTGTTGGTGACCGTGAAACCGAACCGCGGAGGCGCCGCGGTATCCTCATTGCGCGCCGCCTGGAGGACGAAACCAGCCCGGGTCACGCGCACGCCCTTCGCCGCCGCAAGATAATCCTGGCGTGAACGCAGCCGATTCACAATCATCCGCTCCGTCGGTTGGCGGCCGCAGCCGCGTTAGGCCGACAACCGCTTGCGGCCGCGAGCGCGTCGTGCGGCAATCACCTTGCGTCCGCCCGGCGTGGCCATGCGGGCCCGAAACCCGTGCCGGCGCTTGCGCACGAGCCGACTAGGTTGGTAGGTCCGTTTCATAGATGGCCTCCCGTTCGGCGGTCATTTAGGATGGAGCGTTGGGTCTTCACCGGCCGGACCAAACTATCGTCTCTGCCATGCCCGGCCAAGCAGGCATCAGCCGCGACAGGCAACGGCCCGAACCCGATGCGCCGCGCTTATACGGACAAGGTCTGGACTGGTCAATGCAACGCTGCACCCAAGGCATCGGTTGACGGTCGTGAGCCCTAGATTTGGTGTCCGCCGGGAGGCCGCGCAAGCGGACCTTTCGACCCGGCCGCCAGCGCCGCAGCCGGACCAACCGGATGGATCATGGACAAGGACCGGATAATCGGCGCCCCCGAGGAGGGTTCGGAAGCCGTCGAGGAAGGCGGCTCCCGCCTGGCCGGATGGCTCAGGAGCCTCGTCCGCTGGCTGCCGCTCCTTATCCTGATCCTTGGCGGCATCGCCGTGTCCATCCTTGGGTTTTCCGATCGGCTGTCGATGTCATCGATCATCGAAAGCCGAACGCAGCTGCTCGAATTCGTCAATGAGCGCCCGGTTACGACGGTGGCGATCTATGCCGCCGTTTATGTCTCCGCGGTGGTCCTGTCCGTGCCCGGCGGGTCGCTCCTCACCATCGTCGGCGGAATCCTGTTCGGCGGCATCGTCGGAGGCCTCGTCACGACCGCCGCCGCTGTGATCGGATCGGTGCTGGTGTTCCTGATCGCCCGTACCGCCCTTGCCGGATGGATGCGGCGGCGTGTCGCGAGAATGGGCCGGCGGGCAACGAGCTTCGCGGACGGTTTCCGCACCAACGCCTTCTACGTAATCATCGTCATCCGGCTGATTCCGGTCATGCCCTATTGGGCGTCGAACGCGTTGCCGGCCCTTTTCGGCGTCCGGCTATGGGTGTTCGCCCTGGCAACGGTGATCGGCCTCTTGCCCTGGACGGTGAGCTTCGCCTTCTTCGGCGAAGCCCTGGACGGGATCGTCGTCGCGCAGGAACTCGCCGATCCGGGCTGCGCAGCGGCAGGTACATGTACGCTCGATTTCTCGACGCTTACATCGGGCCCGGTGGTCACCGGGCTGATCATCGCGCTGGTCGCCCTGATCCCGGTGCTGGTCCATTGGTGGGCACGCGGGCGTAAGCAAGCCGAAACGGGGTCCGGGGCATAAGGTCATCGGTTTGACCGGATTGCGCGGTACGCGCATGATCCGCCGGTGAACGGCATTCGTTCCAGGACACTGAAAACGTGCAGGAACCGATCCGAAAGAAGGCCTCCGGCACTCCGCGACTGGTCGGGTTCGGACTGTCGTGGAAGCTCCTCGGGCTGACCGCGATCTTCGTCATGGTTAGCGAAGTGCTGATCTACGTGCCGTCGATCGCCAACTTCCGCGTGTCCTGGCTGAACGACCGGCTGGCGACCGCTTCGGCGGCAAGCATCGTCTTGACGGCGCCCGACCTCATGGACGTGCCGCAGGAAATCCAGGACGAGCTGCTCGAGGCGGTCGGCGCCCAGGCGATCGTGATCCGCGGCGCGGGCGTCAGCCGGCCGATCACCTCGGACGGGATGCCGCCCACGGTCGACAAGATGTCGGACCTCCGGACCACGACGACATTCCGCAACATCGCCGACGCCATCGATACGCTGCTCAACGGCGGAGCTCACCGCACACTCAGCATCGTCGACGAAACTCCCAACGGGAACGAACTCGAGCTGATCCTCAATGAAGGCGACCTCCACGCGGCGATGGTCGCCTATTCGGTGAACACGCTGTGGATGTCGCTGATCATCTCGATGGTTACCGGCGCGCTGGTGTTCCTCGCACTCAACCGGCTCTTCGTGCGGCCGATGCGGCGCATGTCGCACAACATGGTCACATTCACCGAGCGCCCGGAGGATGAGGCGAGGATCATCGAACCGAGCCGGCGCCGCGACGAAATCGGCGTCGCCGAGGAGCGCCTTGCCGCGATGGAGCACGACCTCAGCACCACGCTGCAGAATCAGAAACGGCTCGCCGACCTCGGCCTCGCCGTTTCCAAGATCGTGCACGATCTGCGCAACATGCTTGCCTCGGCCCAGCTCCTGTCGGACCGCATCAGCGCCGTCCCCGACCCGTCCGTGCAGAGGTTCGCGCCGAAGCTCATTGCCGCGCTCGACCGCGCGATCGCGTTCGCGCAATCGACGCTGGCCTACGGCAAACCGCGCGAGGCGGCCCCGGAGCGGCGGCTGGTCAGATTGCACATGATTGTCGAGGACGTGGGGCAGGTGCTCGGCCTCGAGCAGAAATCAAGCATCCAATGGGTCGACCGCGTCGCCCCTGATCTCGAGATCGATGCCGATCCGGATCAATTGTTCAGGGTGCTGATGAACCTCTGCCGGAACGCCGTCGAGGCGATGGAGGAGGGGGCGGCGCCGAGCGTCGTCCACCGGCTCACGGTGGACGCAAAACGCGCCGGCAGCGTCGTGACGATCACGGTGGCCGACACCGGGCCCGGCCTGCCGCAGCGGGCCGCCGAGCATCTCTTCCAGCCGTTCCACGGCGCCGGACGCGCCGGCGGCACCGGACTTGGCCTCGCCATCTCGGCGGAGCTCGTCAGGGCGCATGGCGGCAGCATCGAGCTTCTGCCGGCCGCCGGACCGGGCACGGCCTTCGAGATCACCATCCCGGATCGGCCGATCGATTTCGCCAAGGCGAGTTCGCGCGCCGCATCGGCGACCTGAGCCCCGCGCCCGCGTTTTCAGGGCGCCGCCGGACGGCAGGCAAAGTGGACGACGATCGCCGCTCGCCCCGGGCCGACATCGGGTTCGGCCAGAATCTCCAAAATGAATATCCGTTCGTTGGCGGACGATGGCCCAACCGTGAGGATGCGGAACAGCGCCAGATTGGCGAGATCGCCGGCCGGCTGGTACCAGACACCCTCGATCGTTCCGCCGATCTGCGGGTCGATGAAATAGCGCTGACCGCCAGCGCCCGCCGCATAGTCTCCGGCGCGAAACTCGGTCGCCGGGTTCCCGGCGTTCTGGGTGTAGAGCGTCAAGGTGACGTTGCCGCAGTAGAGCGCCGGCGACACTCTTTCGGCGGGGAGGTTCCGGATTTCCTGGGCGGCCGCGCTCGATGGCGCGAACGAGGCAAGCAGCGCTCCTGCCACGATCGCGCCGCGACAACACGCCGTCGCGGCGCGCCCCGATCGGATCACGCGCCCGCGGCGGCGAGTACGGAGGACCTCAAATCGTCCAGCGACGTTTCGATCACCAGCACTCCGGCGCCGACATAGAAGGCCGTCCGCCTGACGGCGATCCGCTCTACGGTTCCGAGAACGCCGCCGTTCACGCTGACGGTGACGACGATCCCGCCGCCGACGCGCAGATTGGTCACGTTGATCACGCGACCAACCTCGGCGCCGTCGCTCGACCGCGCGGTGAGGCCGATGATACGGTCGATCCGCATCGTTGCGGTTCCGCCGCCCTCGACGTTGACGACCACCGCTTCGAGCGGGCCGCCATCGCAGTCGCACCGATCGATGGTCTGGTCATTGGCGTCGGTCGCGTCCTGACCGACGGTCACGGTCGCGCCGCCGATGACGCCGCCGCCCGGCTGGACGTCGATTGCCGCGGCCGGGAGTGCGGCCAAGGCCGCAATCGACAGCGCCGCGAGCAAACCCGTTAGGTATCTGCTCATTCCTTGGTTCCTCGCTCCCCCGGCATCGCCCGGGATGCATTGGCGATCATTAAATACGCTCCCCCATCGGCGTGACAAGGGAATGCGTGGGGCGGGGCGGAACACGGCCCGTACGGCCATGTTCCGCCGATTCGTCGCCGCGAGACCGAAAGCAAAGCACGGTGATCAAGCCTTCGCGGACGCTCGTGGCGTGCGGTATCGCGCCGGCGGCTGAGGGTTGTTGGCGGGGTTGGTGTCGTGCCGGGCGATGCGGACGACGAGGCCCTTACCCAACAAAGGCCTCAGGCCGGCTTCGATCAGATCCGCCGCCTCGCGGTCGTATACCGAATTGCCCCCGACCTCGACGGTGAAGACCTTTTGATATTTCTCGACTTTCTTGGGATTCTCCAGCGTCGCCCTGGTCCAGGCGTAGAGGGGATCAGCCGTTGCGTCCGAGCGCTCCATTTCGGCGACATAGCCCGCGAACGCGTCAAGCTGGCAAGCGAGTGTGGCGCGGTGCTTGTCGAGCACTTCGCGGAGCGGTTTCAGGACCGGGTTGCCGCTATCCCGACGCGCCAGCCTCGCAGGGAGATCCTCCAGCTCGACGCGTATCTGATACTGCCAATGGTCGCTCATCTTCCCGAGGGTCGTCGATATCCCGGCAGGCGCGGCTGCGTGCCCGCCAAGGTTTTGGCGCGCCCGAAGAGATTCGAACTCCTGACCCCCAGATTCGTAGTCTGGTGCTCTATCCAGCTGAGCTACGGGCGCCCGGCCGGCGGGCTTCGGTTGCTGCCCGCACGGTCGCGGCATAGCTACTGACTGTGTTTTATGATTGCAAGGCGGCGGACATCGGACACATCCGGTCCTGCCGACTTGAAGCCGGGGAGGGGCAGGGGCTAGCGTCCATCCGCCTGCCGGCAGCGGGTCCGCTCGCCCCCCATACAACTCACCCAGCGATGAGCCGAGACAGCGACGATCCTTCGGACTTGAAAGCGGCCGAAAGCGCGGCGCGCTGGTCGCGCGCCGACAAGGTCTATTGGAGCCTGCTGATCCTGCTGCAAATGGTCATGGCGGTGGAGCTGGTGTTCCTGCTGATCGAATCGCAGTGGCTCAACGCGCTCCTGGTCGGCGGCATCATGGCGATCGTCATGGCGCCGGCGATCATCGCGCCGCGGCTCCATGTCCGTATCCCGGCGGAGTTTCAGCTGATGGCGGTGGTGTTCGTCTTCGCCACGTTGTTCCTCGGCGAGATCCTCCGCTACTACGACCGCTATTCCTGGTGGGACACCATGTTGCACGCGTGGTCGGGACTGCTGATGGGGATCCTCGGCTTCCTGCTGGTCCATGTGCTGAACGAAAACCGGTCGATCGACGGCCAGCTGCGGCCGGGCTTCGTTGCCTTTTTCGCCTTCCTGTTCGCGCTGTCGGTCGGCACGCTGTGGGAGATCTTCGAATTCGCGGTGGACGAGATGTTCGGTCAGATGATGCAGACCGGGGGCCTCGGCGACACGATGTGGGACCTCATCTTCGACGCCCTGGGCGGGGTGGCGATAAGCATCTTCGGATGGTGGTATCTGAGACGGCCCGAGCACTCGTTCATCGAACGCTGGGTGCAAAAGTTCATCGAGCGAAACCCGCGGCTGTTTCGCAACTGATGCTATTGCGGTAGGGCCCGTGGGCGCGGGCCGCGGCGGGTCAGTAGTTGCGCGTCGCCCACTCGAGGAACAGCGAGAAGAAGGCGAACACGGCGGCTACACCGACGATGACGAAGATCGTTTCAGACGGCATGGGCGTATCTCCCGATCCAAGCGACTTGCGGGAGTTGAGCGCGATTCGACCGGTGGCGCCTTGACCAAGGTCAAGTCGCGCGGCGTTCCTACAGTGCGGCCCGGCGGAGCCTGAGAGCGTTGCCGATGACGCTGATCGACGACAGGCCCATCGCCGCGGCGGCGATCACCGGCGACAGCAGGAGCCCGAAGGCCGGGTAGAGCACGCCGGCGGCGATCGGTACCCCCGATGCGTTGTAGATGAAGGCGAAGAACAGGTTCTGGCGGATGTTCCGCATCGCTGCGCTGCTCAGCCGCCGGGCCCGGGCGATGCCGCGAAGGTCGCCCTTGACCAGGGCTACACCGGCGCTTTCGATCGCGACGTCGGTTCCGGTGCCCATGGCGATGCCGACATCGGCGGCGGCGAGCGCCGGCGCGTCGTTGACGCCATCGCCGGCCATGGCGACGATCCTGCCCTCGCGCCGCAGCCGCTCGACAATCTCGCTTTTGCGATCCGGCAGGACCTCCGCCTCGACCTCGTCGATGCCAAGCCGCCTGGCAACCGCCTCGGCGGTGGCGCGGTTGTCGCCGGTCAGCATGATGATGCGGATGCCCGCGGCGTGGAGCGCCGCGATTGCCTCGGGCGTCGTCTCTTTCACCGGATCGGCGATGGCGATGGCGCCGGCGGGCTCGCCGTCCACGGCGACGAGAACAGCGGTGGCGCCCTCGCTTCGCATCCTGCCGGCGATCTCGTCCAGAGCCGCCGTCGCGACACCTGCCTCGCGGAGGAACGCCGCGCTGCCGACGAGAACGCGCCTGCCGTCGACGATCGCGGCCACACCCTTGCCGACCGGGCTGTCGAAATCGGCCGGTTCGGACGACGTCAGGCTCCGCGCTTCGGCCGCCTTGACGATGGCGGCGCCCAAGGGGTGCTCGCTCGGCCGCTCCGCGCCGGCGGCGAGGCGCAGCAGCTCGGCCTCCTCGAATCGACCCGCCGGTGCGACGGCGACTACGGACGGTTTGCCCTCGGTCAGCGTGCCGGTCTTGTCGACGACCAGCGTATCGACGCGCTCCATGCGTTCGAGCGCCGCGGCGTCCGTGATCAGGACCCCAAGTTCGGCGCCCCTGCCCACGCCGACCATGATCGACATCGGCGTGGCAAGTCCGAGCGCGCAGGGGCAGGCGATGATCAGCACGCTGACCGCGGCGATCAGGCCGAAGGTGAAGCGCGGCTCCGGTCCCCAGATCGACCAGGCGGCGAAGGCGAGGAGCGCGACGACGATGACGAGCGGCACGAACCAGGACGACACGCGGTCGGCGAGGCGCTGGACCGGCGCCCGGCTCCGCTGCGCCGCCGCCACCATTTCGACGATCCGCGCGAGCAGCGTGTCGCGCCCGACCTTGCCGGCCTCGATGATCATGCCGCCGGTCTGATTGATCGTGCCGCCGATGACCTCGGCGCCGACAGTCTTGCTGACCGGCAGGGATTCGCCGGTGACCATCGATTCGTCGAGCGACGACCGCCCCTCGCGGACGACGCCGTCAACCGGCACCTTCTCGCCCGGACGGACGCGCAGCCGGTCGCCGACCTTGATCAAGTCGAGCGAAACTTCCGACTCGCTGCCGTCGGCGCCGATGCGGCGTGCCGTCTTCGGCGCGAGATCGAGGAGAGCGCGGATCGCGCCGGACGTCCGTGAGCGCGCCCGAAGTTCCAGCACCTGTCCGAGAAGCACGAGAACGGTGATGACCGCGGCCGCCTCGAAGTAGACCGCGACAGCGCCATGCTCGCCGCGAAACTCCGCCGGAAAGATGCCCGGCGCGACGGTGCCGACGACGCTGTAGACCCAGGCGACGCCGGTACCGAGCGCGATCAGGGTGAACATGTTGAGGTTGCGTGTCACGACCGACCGCCAGCCGCGCTCGAAGAACGGCCAGCCCGCCCACAGAACGACCGGTGTCGCCAGCACCAGCTGGATCCAGTTCGAGGCCTGCTGGCTGATCGTGGCTTCGAGGTCGAAAATGTGGACCGACATTTCGAGGAGAAGCACCGGGACGGCGAGAACGGCGCCGATCCAGAAGCGCCGCGTCATGTCGATCAGCTCCGGGTTGGGCCCTTCGTCGGCGGTGGCGATCAGCGGCTCGAGCGCCATGCCGCAGATCGGGCAGGCGCCCGGCCCGATCTGCCGGATCTGCGGGTGCATCGGGCAGGTGTAGATCGTGCCTTCCGGCACCGGTTCGACGCGGCGTTCCTCGGGCGCCAGGTATCTCTCCGGATTCGCCTCGAACTGCACGCGACAACCGTCGCTGCAGAAATAATAGGTCCGGCCGTTGAACTCGGCGCGATGCGGCGTCGTGTGCGGATCGACCATCATGCCGCACACCGGGTCCTTCACCAGATCGGCGACGGCGGCGGCGGCGACGTTTCCATGATCGCGGTGGTCGTGATGTTCGTGGCCGTGATGCCGGCGGTCGTCTGACATGTCGAAACTCGATCCGTAGGGGTTTCCCTTGACAGATATACCCCCATAGGGTATTGGTCAAGCCATGCAGACCGAAGCCAAGAAGGGCGTCCTCCGGCGCCTCAAGCGGATCGAAGGCCAGGTGCGCGGCGTCGCCGGCATGGTCGTGGAGGATCGCTATTGCGTCGACATATTGACGCAGCTCGCGGCGATACGGGCGGCGCTGCAGAAGGCCGAGGAGGAGATCCTCCGCGATCACGTCTCGCACTGCGTGGCCAACGCCTTCACGCGCGGCGATGTCGCCGAGCAGCGGCGGAAGATCGAGGAGCTGGTCGATACGGTCGGGCGGATGTCGCGCTAGGAGAACGCGATGGTTCGCGGCATTATCTGGTTCATCGGAGCGTGCGCGATCGTCTTCGCGATCGCCGCAGTGCTGCTCGCTACGCGGTGACGGCCGGAGTCGTTACGCGGCGACCTTCAGCACCTGGGCGACGGTGTTGCCGATGTCGGACGGCGTCGGGGCGATCGTAGCGCCGGCGGCCTTGAGCGCCTCGGCCTTTTCCTGCGCGGTTTCGCCGGCGGCCGAGATCGCGCCGGCATGACCCATCCGGCGCCCCTTGGGCGCGCTGAGACCGGCAATGTAGGCGACGACCGGCTTCGACATCGTCGAGGCGATGTAGTCCGCGGCCTCCCTCTCCTGCGGACCGCCGACCTCGCCGATCAGCACCACCGCGTCGGTGTCGGGGTCGGCCTCGAACAGCTCGAGAATGTCCTTGAAGGACGAGCCGTTGACCGGGTCGCCGCCGATGCCGACGCTGGTCGAGACGCCGAGGCCGTGCTGCTTCATCTGCGAGGCGGCTTCATAGGAAAGCGTGCCGGAGCGGGCGACGATGCCGATGCGGCCTTGCAGGTAGATATGCGCCGGCATGATGCCCATCATGCCGACGCCGGGCGAAATGATGCCGGCGCAGTTCGGGCCGAGAAAGCGCATGCGCGACGCGGCAGGGTAGCGGCGCAGGAAGCTCTTCACCGCCACCATGTCTTCGGTCGGGATGCCGTCGGCGATCGAAACGCTGAACGTCAGGCCGGCGTCGGCGGCCTCCATGATCGAATCGGCAGCGAAGGCCGGCGGCACGAACATCAGGCTCGCATTGGCCCCGGTCGTTTCGACTGCTTCCCGCACGGTATCGAATACCGGGAGGCCGAGATGCTCGGTGCCGCCCTTGCCGGGCGTGACGCCGGCGACGACGGCGGTGCCGTTCTTGAGGGCGTCCTGCGCATGGAACGTGCCGATGCGGCCGGTGATGCCCTGGACGAGAACCCTGGTGTCGCGATTGAGAAGGACGGTCACGCGTTCGCTCGCTTCTTTTCCTGGCCGCGCCAGGCGGCGACCGCCTTCTCGGCGGCGTCGGCGAGCGTGTTGGCGATGATGATCGGATGCTTTGCCTCGGCAAGGATCGCCATCCCCTGCTCGACATTGGTGCCTTCGAGCCGGACGATCAACGGCACCGGGATCGAGACTTCCTCGATCGCCTTGATGATTCCCTCGGCGACCCAGTCGCAGCGGTTGATGCCGGCGAAGATGTTGACGAGGATCGCGCCGACATTGTCGTCGCGGAGCACCGCGCGAAACGATTTGGCGACGCGCTCGGGCGAGGCGGCGCCGCCGATGTCGAGGAAGTTCGCGGGCTCGCCGCCGGCGAGCTTGATCATGTCGAGCGTCGCCATCGCCAGGCCGGCGCCGTTGATGATGCAGCCGATCGTGCCGTCGAGGCCGACATAGGAGAGGCCGGCGTCGGTGGCGTAGGTCTCGCGCGGGTCCTCCTGCGTCTTGTCGCGGAGTTCCCCGAGATCCGGGTGGCGGAAGAGCGCATTCTCGTCGAGCGACATCTTGGCGTCGAGCGCGATCACCGCGCCGGTCTTGTCCGTCACCAGGGGATTGATCTCCAGCATCGACGCATCGGTGTCGATGAAGGTTCGGTAACAGCCGAGGATCGCGGCTGCCGCCTTGCCGATGAGATCGCCGCCGAGACCGAGCTCGACCGCGATGCGGCGCGCATGGAACGGCTTCAGTCCGAGTGCCGGATCGATGCCCATGCGGATGATCGCGTCCGGATTGGCGGCGGCAACCTCTTCGATCTCCATGCCGCCTGCCGCGGAGGCGACGAGCATCGGCCGCTCCGAGGAGCGGTCGATGACGAAGGAGAGATAAAATTCACGATCGATGTCGGTGCCGGCTTCGATGTAGAGGCTCGAGATCAGCTTGCCGCGCGGTCCGGTCTGAATCGTCACCAGCGTCTCGCCGATCAGCGCCTCCGCCGCGGCCGCGACCTCCGCCTCGCTCTTGCAGATCTTGATGCCGCCGGCTTTGCCGCGGGCGCCGGAATGGACCTGCGCCTTCACCGCCCAGACCGAGCCGCCGATCTCTCTCGCCCGGGCAACGGCCTCGTCGGCGCTGTGGGCGAGGGCGCCGACCGGAATGGCGACGCCATTGCGGGCGAG
Source organism: uncultured Bauldia sp. (assembly GCA_964402275.1). GTDB lineage: Bacteria > Pseudomonadota > Alphaproteobacteria > Rhizobiales > Kaistiaceae > JADLGL01. Next base: position 385 of record CAYOBK010000332.1, on the reverse strand, counting down.
CAGCTGTTTCGCCTGATGTTCGTGGATGTCCATGTGATTTCCGTTCAGACGCCGGCGGCGCGGCTCTTGGCGACGTTTTCGATCGCGTCGTGGATGAGAAGGACGTTGCGGGCCATCCGTTCGGATGCCGCATCGATCATCTTGCCGTCAAGCGCCGCAGCGCCGCGCCCTTCGGCTTCGGCTTGCTTCAGCGCTTCGATGATCCGGCGCGCCCGATCGACTTCCGCCGGCTTTGGCGAGAACACGTCATTGGCGAGTTCGATTTGGCTCGGATGGATCGCCCATTTGCCTTCGATGCCGAGGGCGGCGGCGCGAAGGGCAGCTTCCCGATAGCCGTCCGGGTCCTTGAAATCGCCAAAAGGCCCGTCGATCGCGCGAAGGCCGA
>CAYOBK010000331.1:0-3162 GCA_964402275.1 uncultured Bauldia sp. | reverse complement strand
GCGAGATCAAGAAGGGATCGGTCGTCACCTGTGAGGTGGTCGACGTCAAGGACAACGGCCTCGAGGTCCGGATCGCCGATTCCGAACTGACGGCGTTCATCCGCCGCGCCGATCTCGCGCGTGACCGCGGCGATCAGCGGCCGGACCGTTTCGCGGTCGGCGACAAATTCGACGCGCGTGTGACCAACTTCGACAAGAAGGCTCGGAAGATCTCCGTTTCCGTCAAGGCGCTGGAGATCGCTGAGGAGAAGGAGGCGGTCGCCCAATATGGCTCCTCCGATTCCGGTGCTTCGCTCGGTGATATTCTCGGGGCGGCGCTGAAGGCGCGCGTCGGCTCGAAGAGCGAGGCTCCCGGGGAGGCCATCGGTGCCGACGCGGCCGAGGGCGATGACGCCGGCGAGGCCAAAACCGACTAGCTGAAATGTGGCACGGGCGGCCCTGAATTCCGGACCGCCCGCACCGAAAAAACTTCATTGCCACACCGCCTTATGCTTGACGGTACTATGACCGTTTGGCAGGTTCCGACGCTGTGGTCGATGGCGAGGGGCAGGCGCGGTGATCAAGTCCGAACTGGTTCAGGCAATCGCCGCAGAGAACCCGCACCTCTATCAACGTGACGTTGAGCATATCGTCAATGCAATCCTGGAGGCCATCACCGAGGCGCTGGCGCGGGGCGACCGCGTCGAGTTGCGGGGCTTCGGTGCGTTCTCGGTCAAGAACCGCCCGGCGCGCACCGGCCGCAATCCGCGGACCGGCGCCAGGGTTCAGGTGGACGAGAAATACGTGCCGTTCTTCAAGACCGGCAAGGAAATGCGCGAGCGTCTGAACCAGGGCCGTTGATCCGCCTGGCAAAGCGATGAAGCGAGCGGTCAAGCTCATCCTGCTCCTCCCGATCGTCGCCATTCTTGTGGCATTGTCGGTGGCCAATCGCGCCCCGGTCGATTTCTCGCTCGATCCGTTCGGCGGGGACGATCCGGTGCTGTCGGCCTCGATTCCGCTCTATTGGCTCCTGTTCGGCGCGGCCGTGCTTGGCCTCGTCGTCGGCGGCATCGCGACGTGGATCGGTCAGTCGAAATGGCGCCGCGCCGCACGGCATGATCATGCCGAGGTGGAACGGATGAAGCGCGATTCCGAGCGCGCGAGGAGCGGTCCGACGGCCCTGCCGCTGCCGAGCGATCGTCAGCCGATAGCCTGACGCCGCCAGGATTTCCGCCGGTCTCAGAGCGGCCCGGGGAACATTGGACAATCGGGCGCCAATCGTGCCAAAGCACCGCCGATGACGCTGAAAATCAAGATATGCGGCCTTTCGGCCGAGCCGACGCTCGACGCCGCGCTCGATGCCGGCGCGGACATGATCGGCCTCGTGTTCCATGCCGCGAGCCCCCGCTATATCGGCGTCGGCCGCGCCGCCGCCCTTGCCGGGCGCGCCCGCGGACGGGCCGAGATCGTGGCGCTGACGGTCGATCCCGGCGACCACCAGCTGGAGGAAATCGTCGCCGAGGTCAGGCCGGATTGGTTGCAGCTCCATGGCCGTGAAACGCCGGACCGCGCACGCGGGATCGCCAGGCGCTTCGGCATCCCGACAATGAAGGCGATCCCGGTTCAGAGCGCCGGAGACACGGCCGCGGCCGCGGCGTTTCGCGGCGCCGCCAGCCTCATCTTGTTCGACGCGCGCCCGCCGAAAGGCGCGGACCGCCCCGGCGGCCACGGGCGGCCCTTCGATTGGAAGCTCCTCGTTGGCGCCGGCTTGCCGCCCTTCATGCTTTCCGGCGGGCTCAACCCCGGCAATGTCGCCGAGGCGATTGCCGTGACGAAGCCGGTCGGCGTGGACGTTTCATCGGGTGTCGAGACGGCGCCCGGGCGAAAGGACCCCGACCTCATCCGGGCCTTTGTCGCGGCCGCGCGCATGGCCGCGGCGGCGCCGGCCGAGGCATCGCAATGAGCGTGATCAACACATTCAAAGCCGGTCCGGACGAGCGCGGCTTTTTCGGCATCTTCGGCGGGCGCTTTGTCGCCGAGACGCTGATGCCGCTGATCCTCGACCTCGAGAAGGCCTACGACACCGCAAAAGACGACCCGGCCTTTCACACCGAACTCGGCAATCTGCTCACCCATTACGCCGGCCGGCCGAGCCCGCTCTATTTCGCGGAGCGGCTCACGGAGGCACTCGGCGGCGCAAAAATCTACTTCAAGCGCGACGAGCTCAATCACACCGGCAGTCACAAGATCAACAACTGCCTCGGCCAGATCCTGCTCGCACGGCGGATGGGCAAGACGCGCATCATCGCTGAGACGGGCGCCGGCCAGCATGGCGTCGCCACCGCCACCGTCGCCGCGCGCTTCGGCCTTCCTTGTGTCATCTACATGGGCGTGACCGATGTCGAGCGGCAGCAGCCGAACGTCTTCCGCATGCGCCTGCTCGGCGCCGAGCTCCGTCCGGTGTCCGCCGGCAACGGCACGCTGAAGGACGCGATGAACGAGGCGCTCCGCGACTGGGTTACCAATGTCGAAGACACCTACTACCTGATCGGCACGGCCGCCGGACCGCACCCCTATCCGGAGATGGTGCGCGACTTCCAGTCGATAATCGGCCGCGAGGCGAAGGAGCAGATGCTGGCGGCCGAGGGGAGACTGCCCGACGCCGCCGTCGCCTGCATCGGCGGCGGCTCGAACGCGATCGGCCTGTTCCATCCGTTCCTCGACGACCGCGAGGTGGCGCTCTACGGCGTCGAGGCCGGCGGCTTCGGTCTCGATGTCGACAACGGCCACGCCGCGTCGATGAACGGCGGCCGCCCCGGCGTGCTCCACGGCAACCGCACCTACCTCCTCCAGAACGACGACGGCCAGATCCTCGAAGGCCATTCGATCTCGGCCGGGCTCGATTATCCCGGCGTCGGGCCGGAGCATTCCTGGCTGAAGGAGTCGGGCCGCGTCACCTACGTTCCGGCAACCGACAAGGAGGCGCTCGACGCCTTCCAGATGCTGACGCGGATCGAGGGCATCATCCCGGCGCTGGAGCCGGCGCACGCGCTCGCGCACGTTATCAAGCTGGCGCCGACAATGGCGAAGGACAGGATCATCCTGATGAATCTCTGCGGCCGCGGCGACAAGGACGTGTTTGCCGTCGCCAAGCATCTCGGCATCGCGCTGTGAGGCTCGTGC
>CAYOBK010000330.1:0-13918 GCA_964402275.1 uncultured Bauldia sp. | reverse complement strand
CAAGACCTTCTGGGCGGCGCTCAAGAGTGTGAGGACCAAGGGCGACGAACGCCGATTGATTGGCCGCGCCGGCTGGCGCATCTGAATCGGACGGCATTAGAAAATCTAATCGTCGAGAATGTCTCGTTCAATTACGGTCATGGCGTGCCGGTGATCAGGGATTTCTCGTTAGTGGTCAGGCCAGCCATGACCAGCTTCTGCATCGGGACGGCATCTACGCCAACCTCTGGCGCCGTCAATCGGGCGGTTTCCTGGGGCAGGAAGAGGTCGGCGGCAAGATCGGTGACGTGGTGCAGCCCGTCCATTTGGCGGGATAGGACTGCGGCGGGAAAGGACGTCCCCCTCAATCCGATAGCTATTGCTCACGGGTTTACTGAGGCTCGATCCTAGGGGTTTACTAAGTAGACCTCGGGCAACCTCGCGTCGTTGCCCGGTCGTGCCTGCTGACTCAATCGTTTGCCCCAGGTTCGCATCAGTGGCCGTTGCTGCGTGGCCGCAATAGGTCCGAGAGCTTTGCGATGTTGACCGCCACCCGTCGCGCCAGCTCTCGCTCAAGAACGTTGGCCGCGCGCGCTTCGGCGGCGTTGGTCCGAAAGTACACGAAACACACCACCGTGCCGGTCCGGTCCTCAACGAAATACGAGTGCTTTAGCCGTCTGGCTCGCCATGGCCGCGAAAGTCTCTGCATTGGTGGACACCCTCTTTGTGGCCAGCCACCCGACCGCCACCTTAGCATGAGATTTCCCCGGGTCGCGCCTCGGGAGTATCCTTGGGGCTCCGTCGCCCAGCGGGGGTCGGGGCCTTGGAAGCCAAGATCGGTTCCGTCCAGTTTCGACCGGGCCCCGGATCAATGGGGCCGGAGCTTGCATTCGAGATCGAGGTCGGCGGCGTTCGCCTGGCCTTGTCGAGACGTTCGCCGCCGGTCCAGCCACAGTGATTGCATCCCCATCCGCGGGCGCTCGATGATGGGTTCATACCCTGTGCCAACTGTGGCCAGCCGCTGTCAGCTACAGCTCGCCAATGCCCGAAATGCGAGTACCCGTGGCCAAGAGCGCGCGACCAAAATGCCGTGAAGTGTCCGACGTGCGGCTCGCTGACCAAGAAGTACGCCAAAGTCAAATACAACCGCTTCAATAGGTGGGGCCGTGTTCTCCAATGCGGCAACTGCGGAGCTAGTCTGCGGATCGCCGGGCTAGCCGTCAGTGCCCAACCCAATTACCTGAGCCCTGGAGAGTATCTGATCGGCACTATCGCACTCGTGGTCGTCGTGCTTGTGATCGTTTGGGTCTTGTAATCCCGAAATGGCACTGTGCCTCAGTCCCGCACTCGGCAGCACGCTTTTCCCTCGGCGGATTAGTCCAGCCGAGATTGGCCGCACGATCTGTGGGGGTCGCCCGTAGCTGATTCCCGTTGGTATGCCGAACACAAGAAAGCGGCCCCGCCGACGGCGGGGCAAGCTCTGAACGCTGAGTGGTCAGGCGCCCGGCGGCGACTGGGCTCTCTAAGCCTTTCCGCCCTTGCCGAGCACCTCGTCGGCGGCGCGGCGGAGGATGTCGGCGATCCGCCGCTGGTCCTCTTCCGAGCCCTCCGTCGCGGCGACGATCAGCGCCCGGAGCCGCCGGCGCGCCTGGTCGAGCTCCCGCATCGCTTCCGACTCGGGCTCCTTCTCGCGCTCCTCCCAGACGGATTCGTCGCGGGTGAACCATTTGCGCGCCCGCTCCATCTTCTCGCTGAACGCCTCCATCTGCTCGAGGAGGGCGTCGACCCGCTCGCGGTTTTCGCCGAGATGGGCCTTGCCGGCGTCGGTGATGGTGTAGACCTTCTTGTTGCCGTCGGCCGTCGCCTCGACGTGGCCGGCCTCTTCGAGATAGGTCAGCGTCGGATAGACCACCCCGGGGCTCGGGCTGTAGAAGCCGCCCGACCGCTCCTCGAGAACCTTGATGATGTCGTAGCCGTGGCGGGGTTCCTTTTCGATCAGGGCGAGGGCGATCAGCCGAAGGTCGCCGTCGCCGAGCATCCGGCCGAAGCGGAAGCCGCGCCCGCCGGGGCCGCCGAAGCCGCCGCCGAAGGGACCGAAACCGCCGTGCCGGCGGTGGTGGCGGCCGGCGAAGAAATAGGCGCCCGGACCGCAGGGATGACGATAGTGCATGTGAGTGCTCCGTATATCTTACGATATATCGCATGTAGGGGAGCGGCATGACCGTCGCAAGGGGTAGGCCGGGGAAAATCACCATGCCCCCGCCGGCCAATGATCGAATGATCCAGGTCACGGATTCTCTCGCGATCGACGAGGGCGAGCTGGCCGAGGCCTTCATCAAGGCGTCCGGCCCCGGCGGCCAGAACGTCAACAAGGTGTCGACCGCGGTCCAGCTGCGCTTCGACATCCGGCGGTCGCCGTCGTTGCCGGAGGCGGTGAAGGCGAGGCTGGAAAAGCTCGCCGGCGCGCGGCTGACGCAGGATGGGGTGATCGTCATCCAGGCGCAGCGTTTCCGGACGCTCGAGCGGAACCGCAGGGACGCGCGGGATCGGCTCGTCGCCCTCATCGCCAAGGCGGCCGTGGCGCCGAAGCCCCGCCGGCCGACCCGGCCGACAGCGGCCGCGAAAGAACGGCGCCTCTCCACCAAGACCAAGCGGTCACTGACGAAATCACGGCGCGGCCGGCCCATGCTTGACGATTAGACTTAACGGCGGATGCCTTGGCCAAGCAATTGACTTGGCGGCGGAAAAATCGTGCTCTAGCCGCAACCGCCCGTCGGGAAACCGGGCGAATTAGGGAGAATTCTATGCGTAGACTGACCTATGCACTGGTCGGGGCGCTCATCGCCGGCCCCGCCTTTGCCCAAGACATCACCGTCGGGGTCACCGCGATCGTCGAACATCCGGCGCTCGACGCGGTGCGCGACGGCGTCCGCGACGCGCTGGCTGCCGAAGGATTCCGCGACGGCAACGAGATCCGCTTCATCTATCAGTCCGCCGGCGGCGACGTCGGGACCGCGACGCAAATCGCCAACCAGTTCGTCGGCGATGGCGTCAACGTCATCGTGCCGATCTCGACGCCGTCGGCCCAGGCTGCCGTGGCGGCGACGACCGACATTCCGATCGTTTTCGCCGCGGTCACGGCACCGGTCGCCGCCGGGCTCGTCACCGACATCAACGGCGACGGCACCAATGTCACCGGTACCTCGGATCTGACGCCGGTAGCCGACCATCTGGCCCTGATCCTCGAGATCATTCCGGACGCGACGCGGATCGGCGTTCTCTACAATGCCGGCGAAGTCAATTCGGTGTTCCTGGTCGACATCCTCAAGGCCGCGGCCGCGGAGCGCGGCGTGACGATCGTCGAGGCGACGGCCGATAACAGCGCCGCAGTGCAGTCCGCCGCGGCGTCGCTCGTCGGCGACGTCGACGCGATCTATGTGCCGACCGACAATACCGTCGTCAGCGCGCTCGACGCGGTGATCGGCGTCGGCGAGGACGCGGGCGTTCCGGTCTTCGCAGGCGATACCGACACGGTCGTCAACGGCGCGATTGCCACGATCGGCTTCGACTATTATCAGCACGGCCTGCAGGCGGGCGCCGTCGTGGTGCGCATCCTCCGGGGCGAGGATCCGGGCACCATCCCGGTGCAGTTCGCGACGGGCGGCGCGCTGGCGGTCAATCCGGCGGCGGCCCAGCGGATGGGCGTCACCATCCCGCAGGCGGTCATCGACCGCGCCGACATCGTCGTTCCGTAGCGGCGACGCAAAACCCGGCCCTCCCTCGATCAAGGGAGGGCCGCAATTTCCGGGGGTTGAGGGCCGGCCGGCGGGAGCGGTTGCGCCTCCGGTGAGGGGGCCTGATTGTCCGCCTTCGCATTCTGGAACGCGATCGAAGTCGGCCTCGTCTACGGCTTTGTCGCGCTCGGCGTCTTTCTCTCCTTCCGCGTCCTCGCCTTTCCCGATCTGACGGTCGACGGCTCGTTCCCGCTGGGGGCGATGACCGTCGCCGCGCTGCTGATGACCGGCGATCCGTTCTGGGGCAATCCGTGGGTGGCGACGCTTGTGGCCTTCTTCGCCGGGTCGCTCGCCGGCCTCGTGACCGCCGGCCTCAACGTCATCTTCCGGATCCTCCATCTCCTGGCGTCGATCCTGACGATGTACGCGCTCTATTCGATCAATCTCAGGGTGGGTAACGGCCGGCCCAACCTCTCGATCCGCAATCTCGACAGCGTCGCCGACATCATGGACGGCCTCGGCCTCCGGTCCACCTTTGTCGAGCCGGCGCTCCTCGTCGTCCTCCTGATCATCGCCGCCGCGGTGCTGACCTGGTTCCTCACCAGCGATTTCGGCCTCGGCGTGCGCGCCACCGGCCTCAACCCCAAAATGGCGCGTGCCCAGGGCGTGAAGACCAACGTCAACATCTATGCCGGGATGGCAATCTCCAACGGGCTGGTGGCGGTCGGCGGCGGACTGTTCGCGCAAACCACCGGATTCGCCGATGCAACGTCGGGCGTCGGCACGATCGTGTTCGGACTCGCCGCGGTGATCGTGGGTGAGATGCTGGTCCGCTTCCGCGCCATGTGGATCGTCCTCGCCAGCTGCATCGCCGGCTCGCTCATCTACCGCCTCGCGCGTCAGGCGGCGCTCGAATGGGATGGCCTCTGCATCGGCGAGTTCTGCATCGACATCCGCGCCTCCGACCTCAATCTCATCACCGCGCTGATCATCGTCCTGGCCCTGGTGCTGCCGCAGATCAGACGGTGGCGGAGGAGGGCGGCATGATCTCCGTCAGCGGCCTCGTCGTCGTCTTCGGCGCCGGAACGCCGCTCGAGAAGCGCGCGCTGAGCGGCATCGACCTCAAGATCGAACGGGGCGAATTCGTCACCGTCATCGGCTCCAACGGCGCCGGCAAATCGACCCTCCTCAACGCCATCGCCGGGGACCTCGCTCCCGCCAGGGGGCGGATCGAGATCGACCGCCGCGACGTGACGGGCTGGCAGACGGCGCGCCGCGCGGAGCTTGTGGCGCGGGTGTTCCAGGATCCGCTCAGCGGCAGCTGCGCGGATCTTTCCATCGAGGAAAACATGGCGCTCGCCGCCGCGCGCGGAACGCGGCGCGGAATACGGCCCGCACTCGGCGGAGGGCGGCGGAGCCTTTTCCGGGCACGGATCGCGGCCCTCGGTCTCGGCCTCGAGAACCGTCTGACCGACAAGATGGCGCTCCTGTCGGGCGGACAGCGGCAAGCAACGGCGCTGCTAATGGCGACGCTGGCGCCGTCGAGCGTGCTGCTGCTCGACGAGCACACCGCGGCCCTCGACCCGGGAATGGCGGAATTCGTCCTCGACCTCACCACCAGGATCGTCGCCGAAAAGGGTCATACGACGATGATGGTCACCCACTCGATGAGTCAGGCGCTGTCGGTCGGGACCCGGACGATCATGCTGCATGAAGGCCGGATCCTGCTCGACGTCAGCGGCGAGGAACGCTCCCGATTGACGATCGAGGATCTGGTGGCCAAATTCAGGAGCATCCGCGGCAAGCCGATAGACGACGACAGCCTCCTGATCGGCTAGGGATCACGGACCGGTGTAGCGCTCACGACCAAGTGTTGGCGGTCACCTGTCGTTTCTCGGGCTTGTGATTCAACGGATGGAGGCGGGCCACTACATAAGGCGTGGCCGGGCGCAAGCGTGCCGGCGCACTATCCGAAGGAGAGGAGCGAGGGATGTCTTCATCAGCTGTCGGCGGCGGATCGGGCGGATCCCGCACGAAGGGTTTCCTGGCGGCGGTCGGGTTGACGGTTGCGGCAGCGCTGGGCGTTGCCGGCCTTTCCACCGGTGCGGCTGTCGCCGGGCCGGACGATTATTGGGTGCTGCCGCGCGCCGGCCTCGATCCGGCGACGAGCGGTACGCAGACCGTGGTTCTGGCCGGCGGATGCTTCTGGGGCATCCAGGCCGTCTACCAGCGGATTGATGGCGTAACGAGCGCGGTGTCCGGCTACGCCGGCGGGAGCGCGAATACGGCCACGTACGATCAGGTGGTGCGCGGCTCGACCGGTCACGCCGAGGCGGTTCAGATCACCTACGATCCGTCGGTGATCTCCTTCGGCGAGTTGCTGCGGATCTTCTTCTCGGCCGCGCACAATCCCACGCATCTCGATCGGCAAGAGAACGACTTCGGCCCGCAATACCGGTCGCACATCTACACCACCACCGCGGCCCAGGCCGAGGTTGCCGCCGCCTATATCGAGCAGCTGGATGGCGCCGGCATCTACGACCGGCCGATCGTTACGCGGCTCGACCCGCTTGGGACGTTCTTCCCGGCCGAGGCCTATCATCAGGACTATCTGGTGAACAACGGCGTCGGCGATCCGCACGGACCGAATATCGGCTATCTCGTCTACTGGGACCATCCGAAGCTGGAACACGCCCAGCAGCTGTTCCCGGAATATTGGCGGTCGGCGCCGGTGCTGGTCGCGCAGACCAATCCCGACCTCGTTAACTGACACCGCTATTTCCCGGTGTCGAATGCGCCGCCTCCGAGCGGCGCATTTCGTTTGGGGGGGCATCCCAGCGATAAATCCAGTCGTAGCGGCCGAGCAGACGCCGGCCGCCGAGGATCGTCATCGCGGCGTCGCGAAACGGGGCGGCGAGCGGACCGAGATGGTAGATGGCAGCGGTGCGGGCGGCGGCCCGGCAAACGCGCACCACGCGTTTCCGCCGCGCCGTCTCGTACCGTTGGAACGCGGCCGCGAGATCGACCGGATGCGCCGCGACCGACTGCGCAAGTACTGCGGCGTCTTCAATTGCCATCGCGCCGCCCTGCGCCAGGAACGGCGCCATGGCATGCGCCGCGTCGCCGAGAAGCGTGACCGGCCCTTGCGACCAGGCCGGGCCGGGGTCAACGGTGGCGATCGGCCAGCATTGCCAATCCGCATCGAGCGCGAGGAGCCGGCGCAGCGGTTCGGCCCAGCCATGAGGCGTCTCACGGACCACGGCGAAGTCGGGTGCCGCACTGCCCGGCGCGTGTGGCGCCACCACGACAATGTTGAATTCTCGGCCGCGGCGCACCGGGTAATGGACAATGTGCGCGGCCGGTCCGAGCCACAATCCGACGCGATCCCGCGGCAGGTTCGCGGGCATCCGATCCGCGGCGATCACGGTCCGCCACGCGGCGCTGCCGGCGGGGGTTGGCTCGGCGGCGCCCAGCGCCTGCCGCACGACGGAGTGCACGCCGTCAGCCCCGATCAGCGCGGTTCCGTCCAGCTCGGCGGAACCGCCAGCGGTCCGCAAGAGGGCGGTGACGCCGCCGCTTGACGACGTGACGGATCGTATTGCGTTGCCTGTCGTCACGACGACAAAAGGACTACTCCGCGCCCCGGACGAGAGCGCCCGGAGAAGGTCGGCCCGATGGATCGTGCGGTAGGGGACGCCGAAGCGCTCTCGAAACGACGACCCGAGCGGCATCGACGAAAGCAGGCTTCCGCGCGCGCTGCGGACTTCGATCGCCTCGGGCTCCGAGGCCAATTCCGCGATCGCGCCGTCGAGCCCGAGGCCGGCGAGGATCCGGCCCGCGTTGGGCGGAAGCTGGATTCCGGCGCCTGACGCGGCGAGGTCGGCATTTTTTTCCAGCACCTGCGAGCGGATCCCTCGCGCCGCCAAGGCAAGGGCGGCGGTCAGGCCGCCGATCCCACCGCCGGCGATGAGCAGCGCCCGGTCAGGCAAGGTGCGCCCGACGGCTAGGCCGACGACAGTTCGGTGAGGAGATGGCCGGGCGGGATCGTCTCATCCGGTGCCAAATCGGGATTGTACCGGTAGGCCGTCGCGCAGTAGCCGCAGACGGCCTCATCCTCGTCGCCCATGTCGATGAAGATATGCGGATGGTCGAACGGAGGACGCGCGCCGACACATTTGAACTCCTTGACCCCGACCTCGATCCGTTCGACGCCGGTGTCATTCTGGAAATGCGGTACGACCAAAACCGCCATTTAGCTCCTCCGACACCCGCTTCCGCTCACTTCTTCCCGACGATAGCATCCCGCGCCAGGCCGCCGCCACAGGCGGGAATGCAGCTCCGGGCGCCGGGCCTTCGGTTCCGCCCGGCTTCTGGTAGATTTTGCGCAGCACTATGGCTTTCGTGCTAAGGGCGGGCGGCTGATCAGGCGAACCCGACCAATCAGGCGAGCCCAAATGACTGTACATCCATCAAAGACCTCGAACGAGGCCGCCGCCACGGGCGATCCGATCTGGCATCGGATCCGCACCGAAGCGAACGCGATCATCGCGGCGGAGCCGGAGTTGACCAGCTTCGTCTACGCCAACGTGCTCAACCACGGCAGCCTCGAGGAGGCAGTCGCGCACCGCATCGCCACGCGGCTCGAGCACTACGACGTCCCCGGCGATCTCATCCGCCATTCATTCGCCGAAGTGCTGGCCGCCGAGCCGGAGCTGTCGGAGATCTTCCGGGCCGACATTACCGCCGTCTATGAGCGCGATCCGGCCTGCACGCGGATGATCGAGCCGCTCCTCTACTTCAAAGGCTTCCAGGCGATCGAGGCGCATCGCCTGGCACACTGGCTCTACCGCCAGGGGCGAAAGGACTTCGCCTTCTACCTGCAGAGCACCGCGTCGGTGGTCTTTCAGACCGACATTCATCCGGCGGTGCGGATGGGGAAGGGCATCTTCCTCGACCACGCAACGTCGCTCGTCATCGGCGGGACGGCCGTCGTCGAGGACGACGTGTCGCTGCTCCAGGACGTCACCCTCGGCGGCACGGGCAAGGAAAGCGGCGATCGGCACCCGAAGATCCGCCGCGGCGTGCTTATTTCGGCGGGGGCCAAGATCCTCGGCAATATCGAGATCGGCGAAGGATCGCTGGTCGGCGCCGGATCGGTCGTGCTGAAGTCGGTGCCGCCCGGAACGAAAGTTGCCGGAGTACCGGCAAGGGTCATCGGCACGACCAGCCACAAGGCGGTGTCGCGCTTGATGGACCATAGCCTCGACGACACAAACGGCGCCGACTAGCGCCAGGAGATCCCTATTGACCGGCGCAGAAATCCGAAAGCTGGAAGCTTATCTGAAACGCAAGTTCCAGCTGCCGAGCATCGAGGTCCGGCAGCGCGCGCGAAAGGAAGACTCGGCGGAGCTGTTCATCGGCGACGAGTTCATCGGCGTCATCTATCGCGACGACGAGGACGGCGAAGTCTCGTACAATTTCTCGATGGCCATCCTCGATATCGACCTTGAGGGAAGCGCCTAGCTGCGCGCCGCTTTGTGCCGTCACGACACCAGCCACCCGGCAAATTGTCGCAAATCGGTACGCCAGCCCGATCGCGGCCACCTCCCCAGACCGGCCAACTCACTGAAATAACGGCGTTCTCCACGAGTAGTGACAATGCGGCATATCTGTTGCTGTTTTGTCAGTCGGCACCCGCTACCGTCGGGGGAAATGAAGCCGGGGGACCCGTCATGCAAGGGGCTATGATTCTTGCCTACGCTACGGCAGTGGGCTTTGCAGCGTCGGGCATGATTTCGACGCTGCTCCAATGGATCAAGGGGAGGCCGGTGGCCTTCGCCCTGCCGGCCGGCGGCATGACGTCCTATTTCCTTGCCGCGGTCGCGTTCGCCGTCATCGGGCCCTATATCGTCGCCCGCTCGGCGCTTCGCGCCGGTCTGAGCGGAAAGGGGTCGTGGGCGACGCTCGGCACCGGGCTTCTGGCCGCCACGGTGTGGAGCACCTGCTCGGGCCTCGCGGTCCTCGGTTTTGTCGCGTCGCTCTCCGGGGTAGCCTAGCCGCTCAAACGTCCGCGGGCGGGGCGACATTGCCGATTTACAGCTTCAACGGCGAAGCGCCGGAATTGCCGGAGACGGGCACGTATTGGATCGCGCCCGACGCCGACCTGATCGGCCGCGTGGCGCTCGCCAAAGACGTCTCGATATGGTTCGGAGCAGTGCTGCGCGGCGACATCGAATGGCTGACCATCGGCGAACGCTCCAACGTGCAGGACCTGTCGGTGATGCACACCGACGCGGGCTGGCCGCTCTCGGTCGGCCGGAACTGCACCGTCGGGCACCGCGCCCTCCTGCATGGCTGCGGGGTCGGAGACAACACGCTGATTGGGATGGGCGCGGTCGTCATGACCGGCGCGAGGGTCGGTGCGAATTGCCTTATCGCGGCGCACGCGCTGGTGCCGGAGCACAAGGAAATCCCGGACGGATCGCTGGTGATGGGCGTGCCCGGCCGGATCGTCCGGCAGATGACCGACAAGGATATCGAAGGCAATTCGGCGGCGGCCGACCGTTACGTCAAACGGTGGCGCGAATACGACGGGCCGGGGTTTCGCCGGCTCTGAGAGGCGCTGGAATGAGGATAAGGGTGGCCGGCCCGCCTGAGGCGGGCCGGCCGTTGGGCTCGATCCTAGGGGGCAGGGGGACGGATCGGCCCGGCGGCGAATAGCGAGGGGTGCGGGCTGCTCATCTATTCGCCGACATATCCGACGGCCGTGGTGCGGCCGTCATTGATTGACACCCAGCGGCCGGTGTTCTGCTCCGACTGCCGCTTCACGAAACGGTAGGGTGTGTCGCTCCAAATCCGGACGTCGGAGTCCAGGTTGTCGAGGACGAGATCGCCTCGATCGGTCCGGACCGTCAGAACGGCGTGTCCCTGTCCGTCCGGCCGCGTGACCACGGTGATCAACAGGCTGCTGATCGGCCAGCCGCGCTCGGCGAGGATGCGCTGCTTGAGCAGTGCGAAATCCTCGCAATCGCCGCGCGTTCCGGGATAGGTCCAGAACTCCTCGACACCGAAGATCTGGTAGTCGGTGGCCGGGATGATCGCCCCGTTGACCAGGTCATTGACTTGCTGCAACTCGAACCATCTCGCGTCGGACAGCACCATCGGCACCGTCTGGTTGCTTCGGATCGCGCATTCAGCCGGACGTGTATTGCAGAAGTTATAATGGCCGATCGGCTGTGTGGTTTGTTGACCGACTGGCATGAATGCGCCGCCTGCCGCTCCAGCGGAGTTAACCGCAAGGATCGTGCAAAATGACGCAATAATGGTGACTTTCCAATTTAGTTTGTTGGACATTGATACCCCCTGTCCTGCAGGGGGTATTTGTGCCGAATACGTTTTGATTTGAAGCTAAATTCTGTGGCTGTATTGTATTCAAGTTCGAACGGTTCGGTTTACTTGCGATTAGCCATGCGGGCGCGGCCCGGCGAAAAAACCGGCCGGCAATCCGCGAATGGATCGCGAGGTCAGGACTTGGGAGTTTCGGGCGCGAGGCCCGCTTCGAGCGACTCGACCGTCTGCAGGATGGCGAACTCGACGGCCACGCCTTCTTCGGTGTGGCGCACGACGGTGCAGCGGATGTTACCGAGCCGCAGCGGCGACCCCACGGGAGGCTTGTACTCGATCCCCAAGGAAGCGCCGGACAGGGAAAGATCGACGATGGCGCATCGGTAAACGCGACCGTCCGGCAGCGTCGCCTGGGCTGAAGACTGCGTCGGCGTGATCCGCTCGTGCCGGCGATCTTCCGCCAGGTTGAGGTGATAGCGGTTGGCGAGCCAGGTCAGCTTCGACGCCAGCTTGTCGCGTTTCCGCTCCGTGCCGTCGAGCGTCATGGCGAATCCGCCTTCGAACAGGCGCGCGACGCGCCCTTCGAGCCGACCGATATGGTCGATATAGGCGACCACCTTCTCGTCGAGGGCGCCGAGAACGGGCGCGATCAGGGCGCAACTCCCGGGCGACATGTCGACCGTCTGGCAGGGATATTCGCGCCGATTCTCGAGCATGAAGCGCCCGAGCAGCGTTAGGCGGACGCGCTGAAACCGCCGCCGATTGGCGTCGGCAGCGGTGTCTTCCTTAACGAGGGCCGACTCGGATGGCATAAGCTCCCGCCTCAGCAACGCCTGGCGGAAACGATAACGAGAACGCGGTTAACAGGTCGTAACCTAAGGCGCGGGCTCAGGGGCCTGATTTGCCGCCTTCAAGCACCACGAAGCGCCGTCGGCGCTGTTCGGCGCCGATAAAGGGGGGCGGCGCCGGCGTGGGCGGGAAGAAACCTCCGGCGCGGGCGGTCAGCCGGTGCGGTTCGTCCGGCCAGATCAGGCGGGTGCTGGTGATGCTTTGACCGACGATCGGTTCGAGGCCGAGCCAATAGGGCAACTGCATGGGGGCCATGACCCCGAGGATGCGGTCGAATCGCGGACCGGTCTGAGTCAGCGGCAGGAGCAGCAGCTCGAATGACACGTCGCGGTGGCGCGTGACATGAGCCGAAATGCCAAGAACGGCGGCCCGGCCTTCCTCGGAGACCGACTCCAGGACGGACCTCATTTCCGCCCGGTCCGCGGGCGCCCAAAGGTCGAGAAAGCCGGCGCCCTTGAGTTCCACGCCGAAGCAGGCGCACAGGCGCGTCCCGGCGAGCCGGAAGGTATAGTCGCCGGCCTGCAGGATGAAGGTATCGCGCAGCAGCTCGCTGATTTCGGACGGCTCCACCGCGGTGCGGGGCGGCGCGGGCCTGTCGCCCCGCATCTGGTTCGAATAGCGGTATAGCGCCCTGCAACTCTCGTTCTTCATCCGTCCCCGCCCCTGTTCCAGGCCGGGCCACCCGTCTCTTGCGCCGGAACGCCCGCCAATGCGGGTGTCCCGGAACGGGACAGCTTCAGCCGGTCGTTTGTGTCCGACTCCCTGCGTTGCAGGGCAGGTGCCAACCGCGATCCGGGCGGGGCAGGGTTAACGTGCCCGCGGGCCGTCCCCGCGCGAGCTGCGTGTTGGTCGCAAGCGTTTGGCGGGTCGAATGCCGATGGCTGCCCTTCATTCCGCGCCGGTGTTGGCGGCGTGGCGGCGAACGACTAACAGGGTGCGATGGCCCTTCCCGAATTCGAATCGCCTCCGCCGCGCCGGCAGCCGATCCTGAACCTTCCGGGCGTGATGATCCTGCTGCTGGCGGTCCTCGCGGGGATCCACGTCGTGCGCGTGTTCTTTCTCGACACGTCCCAGGACGTCTGGGTCATCCTCAATTTCGCGTATTTCCCGGCGCGGCCCACCGGTTTCTTCCCGCCGATCGACGTCCTGCCCGGCGCGGCGGTCTGGTCCTACCTGACCTATGGCCTCCTCCACGCGGACTGGGGGCATCTCCTCGTCAACGCGTTCTGGATGGCGGCGTTCGGAAGCCCGTTGGCTTGGCGCTTCGGGCCGTGGCGATTCCTCGTCTTCTCGGCCGTGGCGGTCGTCGCGGGAGCCCTGGTTCATGTGCTTGCGCATGGCGGCGAGGAGATTCCGCTGGTCGGTGCATCGGCCGCGGTTTCGGCCCATATGGCGGGCGCCGCGCGGTTCCTGTTCATCGCGCCTCCCGGCATGCCGCGGTCCTACTGGACGCCGGCGGCATCGCTCGGCGCCGTCTTCACCGATGTGCGAACGCTGACCTTTCTCGGCGTTTGGAACGCGATCAATCTGGCGGTCGGCCTGTTCGGGGCGGTCAGCGAGGAAGCCGCGCGCATCGCCTGGGAGGCGCATGTCGGCGGCTTCCTGGTGGGGCTTCTGCTGTTCCCGCTGTTCGATCCGGTGCCGCGCCGCGGTCTGCCCGACGGCTGACGCTAGTCGAAGACCAGCGTGGTCTCGCCGTCGTCGGTCCGGCGGATCTGCCGGTAGAAACAGCTCTTGCGTCCGGTGTGGCAATTGACGCCCGCGCCGGCGGTCTCAACCGACAGCCACAATGCGTCCTGGTCGCAATCGATGCGGATTTCGCGGACCTGCTGCACGTTGCCGCTGGTCTCGCCCTTTTGCCACAGCGCGCGGCGTGAACGGCTCCAATAATGCGCCTTGCCGGTCGCGAGCGTCTTGTCGAGCGCCTCGGCGTTCATCCAGGCGAACATCACCACCTCGCCGCTGCCGACATCGCTGACGACGCAGGGGATCAGGCCGTCGGCGTCGAATTT
>CAYOBK010000329.1:0-3078 GCA_964402275.1 uncultured Bauldia sp. | reverse complement strand
CGACGCGGAGAAGCGCCTGCGGTCGCTGCTGTCCGAGGCGGAGCGGCGTCAGGTCGAGACGATGCTGTCAGGGGAGGCCGACGGCAACGACACCTTCGTCGAGATCCACGCCGGCGCCGGCGGCATCGAAAGTCAGGACTGGGCCGAGATGCTGCTGCGCATGTACACACGCTGGGCCGAGCAGCACGGTCACAAGGTCGAGCACCTGGAATCGCACGGAGGCGAGGAAGCGGGCATCAAACGCGCCACGATCATGGTCAAGGGCGCCAACGCCTATGGCTGGCTGAAGACGGAGTCTGGCGTCCATCGCCTTGTGCGGATTTCCCCGTTCGATTCCGCCGCGCGCCGGCACACTTCATTTGCCAGCGTCGGCGTCTATCCGGTCGTCGACGATTCGATCAACATCGATATCGACCCGAGCGACGTTCGAACCGACACCTACCGCTCGTCTGGCGCCGGCGGCCAGCACGTCAACACGACCGACTCGGCGGTCCGCCTGACGCATATTCCGAGCGGCATTCAGGTGTCGTGCCAGAGCGAGCGGTCGCAGCACAAGAACCGCGACACGGCTTGGAAGATGTTGCGGGCGCGGCTTTACGAACTCGAACTCGAGAAGCGCGAAGAGGCGGCGCTTGCCGCCTCGTCGTCGAAGACGACGATCGGCTGGGGCCACCAGATTCGCTCCTACGTGCTGCAGCCCTATCAGCTGGTGAAGGATTTGCGCACCGGCGTCGAGAACACCAACCCGTTTGCCGTTCTCGACGGCGACCTCGACGCGTTCCTCGAAGCGGCGCTGGCGCAGCGGATTGGCGCCGCCTCCGGCCAGGAAGCCGGTGCCAGACAGTAGAACATCAAAGCAGGTTGACGATCTGCGGACCGGTTCTCAAATGCGGCATCGGATCGAACGGCGTGTCGTTGCGCCGGATCTCGTAGTGGAGATGCGGCCCGGTGCTGCGCCCGGTGCTCCCCGCGCGCCCGATGATCATTCCCGTCGTCACGGCGTCGCCGACATCGACGAGAATGCTCGACAGATGCGCATAACGGGTTGTGACGCCGTTGCCGTGGTCGATCTCGACCATCTTGCCGTAGCCGCCGGTGACGTCGGCCTCGGTTACGATCCCCGGCCCGGTCGCCATGACCGAGGTGCCGCTCGGTGCGCGGAAGTCGACGCCGGTGTGAACGGCCGATTCGCCGAGGAACGGATCGAGCCGCCGCCCGAAACTGCTGGTCACCTGCAACTGGGTCAACGGTCGCGATAGCGGCAGCCCCCGGGCAAACGCCTGGAGCTGCTCCAACGCCGCAAGCTCGTCGGTCACGAGATCGATCTCTTCCACGCCGAAGGCCGGCTCGAAGGGTCCGCCGACGCCGCCGTCGTCGCCCGCCGGCGAGTAGCCGAGCTGCCGGAGGAGCGAAGCGAGTTCGTCGCTGCGGTCGCTGATTGCGCCGGCCAGGAGGGCAAGGGCGTCGATTTGAGTCTCCGACAACCAGTCGGCGGTCATCTCGACGGCGGCAAGCGCTTCGCTGTGGCTTACGGACGCCTGCGGCCCTATCCCGGTGGCGCCGGTCGTGGTCGGATCGATCGGTCCCCCGATCCCGCCCTCGACTTCGGTGCTGCGGAGCGGATTGGCGCGGGGAAGCGGCGCGAGCATCGGCAGGACGTCGATGCCGGCGGCAAGCGCGTCGGTGGCAAGGCCCGTCAGCAATTGCTGCCGCTCGATCAATTGGCCCTGGCGATCGAGGAGTTCAACCACCTGATTGTTGAGGAGCTCGCGTTCGACCAGCTGCCGGCTGACCAAGGCGTCCATTTGGCGATGAAGGTCGGCCAGCTGAAGCTCATATTGCTGACGGATTCGGTTCTGCTCGGTGGCGGCCGTGACCTGCGAATCATTCTTGAAGATGGCGAGGGCGGCGACCGTCAGCGAGCCGCTGACGACTCCGATCGTGAATATGGCGGCGAGAACAACCGATAAAGGCCGGACGGCGAAGGAACGGACGGCATTGCCCCGAGCGATGATGACGTGGTGCGGGCCGTTTCTCGGGGCTCGTTTCTTGCCGCCCGAAGAGCGGCTGTGCGCATGACTCATGTGACCGGGCCCGGGGGGTGAAAGAACGCCGGAAAGCGGCCATTAGACGGGGTTAAGGTTAACGATCTGTTGCAGAACTGCCATACCCCGTTCAATCAGTTCAGCTTTTTGACCGCCTCCAGAACCTCGGCGGCATGGCCCTCCACTTTCACCTTCCGCCAGATCTCGGCGATTCGGCCATCGGGCCCGACGAGGACCGTCGTCCGGTCGACGCCCAAATACTCGCGTCCATAACGGGATTTCTTGACCCAGACGCCATAGCGCATGACCACGTCCTTCTCGGTGTCGGCCGCGAGGCGGATCGTCAGCTCGTACTTGGCCTTGAACTTCTCATGCATCCTGGCTGAATCGGGAGAAACACCAAGGATAACAGCGCCTTGTTCCGCGAACTGGTCGGCAAGGCCGGTGAAGGCGATCGCCTCGGCGGTGCAGCCGGGCGTGTCGTCCTTCGGATAGAAATAGAGCACAACGGACGTGCCGATCTGATCCGATAGCCGGAAGACGTTGCCTCCGTCGGTCGGAAGCTCGAAATCCGGCGCCTTTTTTCCAACGGATATCTCGCTCATACGCAATCCTTTCGGTTAGACTGTCATTTCACTGAATCGTTGCATCAAGGGTTCCGACGGGTGTTGGCGTTCTTCTTTCGGGTTTGCCGATGCTCGCCACACGGGGGCCGTGCCACTGCCTTTGCTCCGGGCGGAATGTCCGCCGACGTCAATGTAGCACCGGCGAACGGCCGCCGAACGAGTGAGCCCCCGCGGAATGCCGCCTAGTCCCGATGTAGCACGAGCTTCCGTTTCCGATGTTGGCCTTGACGCCGGCCTCGCGCAGTCGCCTTGGGAACCTGCCCGCTGGCGCGTCTTGGGCCGCCTGGTCGCCCGGACCGCCCTGGGCGCCGCCTTGCTGGCGGCGATCATAGCCCTTGCATTGACGCTCGCGATCACCCAGTCCATCGACCTGCCGTTCGTTCGCAGTCAGGTCGAGGCGACGATCG
>CAYOBK010000328.1:0-3343 GCA_964402275.1 uncultured Bauldia sp. | reverse complement strand
TTTGATCATGTGAATTTCCTTTCCTCCCGACTGTCATGCCCCGCGAAGGCGGGGCATCCAGTACTCCGTGTCTACAATGATATCGCACCGGCTGCGATTACTGGATCACCCGTTTTTTCGGGTGATGACGGCCTCAATATGCCTCACTCCATGCCTCACTCCAGCTTGCGCGCTTCCTCCGGCAGCATGATCGGAATGCCGTCGCGGATCGGATAAGCGAGCTTCGCGCCGCGGCTGATCAGCTCCTGATTCTCGCGATCGTATTCCAGAGTTTCCTTGGTGAGCGGACAGACCAGGATCTCAAGCAGCTTGGGATCGATCTCCGTGCCCTTCCGGCCGGCGGTCATTGCAGCCTCCGGTTCGGAGCATCGGCGCCGAGCGAAATCTCGGTCAGCGCCACCAGGGTCTCGGCCCTGGTCTTGAGATCGGGTGCCTCGAGCAGCGCCTGCTTCTCGGCGGGGCCGTAGGGGCCGATCATCGCGATGGCGTTGACGAGGGACTCGTTCGAGGCGCCGTCGACGCTCTCCCAATCGGCTTCGAGGTCGTTGGCATCGAGATAGGCGCGGAACGCGCTCAGGAGGGTATCGCGGTCGACATCGCTCTCGCCGCGGACCGAAAAGTCGGAGGCGTAGGGTTCGGTCGAAACGCGGCACTGGCGATAGGGCGTGTCGGCCGACACCTCCTCGAGCACGGCGAAACGGGCGATACCGGTCAGGGTGATCAGATAGCGGCCGTCGCCGGTCTCGGCGTAGGACGTGATCCGCCCGGCGCAACCGACCGAGCGGAGCGGCGGGACGAAGCTGCCGGTGTCTTCGTCTTCAGGCTGAATCACGCCGATGATCCGGTCGCCGCCGAGCGCCGCGTCGACCATCTCGAGATAACGCGGCTCGAAGATGTTCAGCGGCAGCTGGCCGCGCGGCAGGAGCAGCGCGCCCGCGAGCGGGAATATGGGAATTACCGCGGGAAGCTGCCGGTCGAAGTCGGGTCGGGGGCGTTGGGCGGACATTCGGTCGTTCCGATCACGAGAACAGCAGCGAGGACAATCGCCGGCGGCCGGAGACCGTCGCCTCGTCTTTCGGTCCCCAGACGTCGAAGAACTGGAGCAGCTGCTTCCGCGCCTTCTGCTCGCTCCATTCACGGTCAGCGGAAATGATGGCGAGAAGGTGATCGGCAGCACCGGCGCGGTCGCCGCGGAGGTTGCTCAGCAGCGCCAGATCGAAACGCGCCTGATAGTCGGCCGGATCGGCCTCGACGCGGGCGATCAATTCTTCCGGATCGCCGAGCGATCCGGTCTGCTCGGCCAATTGAATCTCGGCTGCAGCCGCGGCGATGACCCGATCGGCGGCCTTGGCCGGCGGCGCCATCGCCAGCATTTGCCTGGCGCGCGTGATATCGCCGACCGCAAGGGCGGAGCGGGCGAGGCCGGCGATCGCCCGCAGATTCGCCGTGTCGGCCTGGCGCACCGCGGCGTAGAGCTCGGCGGCGCGGTTGGCCTGGCCGTTCGCGAGCGCAGCGTCGGCCTCGGCCAGGATGTCGTCGATTCCCGATGTCGCGCGGTCGCCGACGACCTTGTCGATAAATGCCTTCACCCGGCCCTCCGGCAATGCACCGACGAAACCGTCAACCGGCCGTCCGTCAACGAAGGCGATCACCGCCGGAATCGACTGAATGCCGAGCTGGCCGGGAATGGCGGGGTGGTCGTCGATATTCATCTTGACCAGCCGAACCGCGCCATTGGTGGAGCCGACCGCCCGCTCGATGATCGGCGACAGCGTACGGCACGGACCGCACCACGGCGCCCAGAAATCGACCAGAACCGGCCGGCGCTTCGATTCCTCGATGACGTCGGCGACGAAGCCCTGTGTCGTCGTGTCGATGACCGCCTTGTCGGCGCCGTTGCCGGCAGAGGGTACGGATTTGTCGAGAATAATGTCGCTCATCGTTCGTCTGTGGTTGGGGCGCCGGCGACCGGCAGTGCCCCCCAAAATGGCGACTGACGCCCCGCAATGCAAATGACGGGAAGGTGCGGCGGATTTCGAGGCCGTCTATTGCTTGAGACGGAGCCCGACGCGGATCTCATACCAGGCGAAAACGGCCAGAATCCCCGTCAAGGCGATCAACACGCCGGTGCTCACCCAAAGGGAGGTGTCGGCGATTCCGAGCATGCCGTAGCGGAAGCCATCGACGATATAGAACAACGGGCTGGCGAGGGAAACAGGCTGCCAGAAGTCGGGCAGGACCTCGATCGAATAGAAGACGCCGCCGAGGTAGATGAGCGGTGTCAGCACGAATGTCGGGATGATGTTGATGCCGTCGATGCTCTGGGCGTGGATGCCGTTGAGAAGGCCGCCCAGCGACAAGGCCGCGCTGGTGAGAAGCAGGAAGAGCAGGACGACGAAGATGTTCTCGATGTGAAGGCCGGCGAAGGGGATCGACACCAGCAGAACGAGCAGACCGACCAGAACGCCGCGGACGATGCCCGAGGCGATGAAGCCGCCGACGATCACCCAGGGCGGCGTCGGCGACACCAGAAGTTCGTCGATGTTGCGGGCGAAAAACTTCGACGCGAACACGACAAAGGCGACGTTGGAAAAGGAATTGGTGACGACCGCCAGCATGATCAGGCCGGGGATGATGAAGTCGATGAAGGGGACATCGCCGAACGAGCCGATGCGGCCGCCGAGGACGGTGCCGAAGATCAGGAAATAGAGGACCGACGTGACCACCGACGGCAGGAAGGTCTGCGGCCAGATCCTGAGGATGCGGACGATGTCCTTGCGGACGATCGTGTAGAAGGAAATGAAGGCCTCGTACGGCGTCATGCGTTGTCGCCATGTTCGGCGGTGAGCCGCATGAACACCTCCTCGAGGCGCCCGGATTTCCCCCGGGCCCGGCGGACGCCGATGCCGGCCTCCTCCAGCGCAACGACGGCGCTGCCGACGGTCCGCTCGCCGTCGAGTTCGATTTCTATCTCGGTGGAATCGACGATCCGCGGCTGGTAGGCGGCAAGGATCTCCACAGCGGCGTCGGCGCGGCCATCGGTGAGATTGAGAACGATCACCTCGGTGTGGAGGCGGCTGAGGATGTCGCGGACGGAGCCTGAGGCAATGATGTCGCCCCGGTTGATGATCGCGATGTGGCGGCAAAGCTGCTCAGCCTCCTCGAGATAGTGGGTGGTGAGGAGGATCGTCGTGCCGGCGGCGGTCAGCTTCTTCAGGAAGTCCCACATGCCACGGCGGAGCTCGATATCCACGCCGGCCGTAGGCTCATCGAGAATCAAGAGCTCGGGTTGGTGCACCAAAGCCCGAGCAATCATGAGGCGGCGCTTCATGCCGCCCGAGAG
>CAYOBK010000327.1:0-2188 GCA_964402275.1 uncultured Bauldia sp. | reverse complement strand
GGGCGGTTGTGGTCGGCTGGGCCGCTTCCGTATTCATTCCGATTCTGTTCCCTGAAGCACCGGCCGGGGAGACCGCGGAGGTCCTTGCCGACGGCGCTCCCGTCGCCGCCGATGCCGGCCCTGCGCCGGTCGTGCGCGAGGCCGGCGAGCCCGCACCGGAACTCCCGCCGGCGCCCGTCGTCCCGCCGGTCCAGCCCGAGCCGATCGTACTGTTCGACGGCACCGATCCCGGTGTGTTCGTCGGCGGGGCGAACGCTGTCCAATACCAGGCGGATGGCGGTTTCGTCACGGTTACGTCGACAATTGCGTCGGGCGGTGCGCGCGTCACCGTTGGTCCCGACATCGCTGCGACGATCGCCGGCCACACCGTGAGGATCCTGCTCGAGATACGCGGAACGCCCGGTCAGCCGGCGGCGACGGTCAGCCTCAGCTACCAGCACGGAACGGTCGGGTTGCAGACGCGTCAAGCCATCGTATCGGAGATTTTCGGGGCGGTCGCCGCCACTTGGGCGGTGCCGGCGGGCGCCGACGGCGGCAACGACTACCTTCTGATCGAACCCGGAGTTCCAGGCGACGGAACGGCGATCGACATCCGGGCGATCCGCATCGTGGTCGTGAACTGAAGCTCCGGTTCCGGCTCAGTCCCGCCGATTTCGCACGTAGCCTTTGTCGACGAGAAGGGAAAGGACGCGCTCGGCGAGCGCGTCCGGAGTTTCGACGGCCGAGCGAAGGTGCAGGTCCGGATTCTCGGGCGTCTCGTAAGGACTGTCGATGCCGGTGAAGTGCCGGATCGTCCCCTCGCGCGCCTTGCGATAAAGGCCTTTCGGATCCCGCTGCTCCGCCACCTCGAGCGGGGCGTCGACGAACACCTCGAAGAATTCGCCTTCGGCGACCAGTTCGCGCGCCATTCTCCGCTCCGAACGGAACGGCGAGATGAACGACACCAGCACGATCAGACCG
This sequence comes from uncultured Bauldia sp., assembly GCA_964402275.1. GTDB lineage: Bacteria > Pseudomonadota > Alphaproteobacteria > Rhizobiales > Kaistiaceae > JADLGL01. The sequence continues at coordinate 1,228 of CAYOBK010000327.1, read as the reverse complement.
GCATCGACGAAGAGTTTGGCTGCCTCTCCGACGCGCCGGATATTCTCGACCCGGTCTGCATCGGTGAAGCCGAGGTCGCGGTTGAGGCCGTGCCGGACATTGTCGCCGTCCAGGAGATAGGTGTGGCAGCCGAGGAGGTGGAGCTTCTCCTCCACCTTGTTGGCGATTGTCGATTTGCCGGCGCCCGACAATCCCGTGAACCACAACACGCACGGCTTCTGATGCTTGGCGTTGGCGCGCGCTTGTTTGTCGATGGTCAACGACTGAACGTGGATGTTGGTCGCGCGGCGTAGTCCGAAACGGATCATCCCCGCCGCCACCGTGGCATTGCTGAAGCGGTCGATGAGGATGAACGAGCCGGTGGTTCGGTTCGCGTCATACGGATCGAACGCAATCGGTTCCGCCAGCGACAGATTGCAAAAGCCGATGTCGTTGAGGCCAAGCGTCTTCGCCGCCAGCGGCTTGAAGCTGTCGACGTCGACCAGGTGCTTCAGTTCGCTCACCGCGGCGCTGACGGTGCGCGTGCCGGATTTCAGCAGGTAGGATCGGCCGGGCAGCATTTCCTGGCCGCTCATCCAGATGACGGGCGCCGCGAACTGATCGGAGACCTCGGGTCGCCCGCCGGCGTCGACGATCATGTCACCGCGCGACAAATCGATCTCGCGGTCGAGCGTGAGCGTCACGGCGGCGCCGGCCGGTGCTTCCTCGAGCTCGCCGTCCATCGTGACGATTCGGTCGATACGCGCCGACTGACCGGTGCCGGCGGCGACGACCGTCGTGCCGGGTGTTGCCTTTCCCGAAGCGACTGTTCCGGCATAACCGCGAAAGCCCGAATCGGGCCGGCTGACCAACTGCACTGGAAACCGGAGCGGGCGGTCATCCGCGCGATCGCGCACGTCGATTGCCTCAAGATAGGAGAGGAGCTGCGGGCCCGTGTACCAGGGCAGCCGCTCGCTCGGCGCAATGACGTTGTCGCCATAACGCGCCGATACCGGGATCGCCACTTTGGTGGCAAAACCAAGAGCCGATGCAAGCCCGTCGAAATCCGTCACGATCTCCTCGAACCGGCCCCGGTCGAAGCCGATGAGATCGATCTTGTTCACTGCAAGCACGACGTGGCGGATGCCGAGCAGCGACACAATGTAAGCATGTCGTCTGGTCTGCGTGAGGATGCCGTTGCGCGCGTCGACGAGAAGAACTGCCAGTTCCGCGTTCGATGCGCCGGTCG
>CAYOBK010000326.1:0-8122 GCA_964402275.1 uncultured Bauldia sp. | reverse complement strand
AGGCGATTCTCGTACGAGCCAACGTCGATGGCGCAAAGTTCGAGAGCACCGTTCTTCCGGGCGGGTTCACGCCGCCATGACGACTGTCGCGGGGGTGGACGACAGTCGCGGGGTGGTTGTCTGCGAACGCATGTGACTGTCTGCATAACTCCGCGACCGACCGCGCTGTCAGGGCCCTTTTCGATGGCTATCGACGGGTGCACTGGAAGACCGCAATTGGCGCGGAGCCGACGACTGCGCGTGACCGGACCACTGCCGGCCTCAGCCGACGGCGCCCCCCGGCGGCACCGTCGGGGAGGCGGCGAAGGAGCCCTTGACCGACTGGATGTCGGCGCCCTTCGGCACCAGCCCGATCAAATCGTTGGGGTGGATGAACTCGTCGCGGAACCAGGGGTAGCGGGCGGGGTCGAAGATCGACTTCAACCAGTCGATAGCGACGCTGATCCGTTTCGTCTTGCGGGCGTCGGGGTGGTAGGTGAGCCAGACGTCCATCGGCTGATGGACGCCGATATCGACGGGCACGAGATCGGCGCCGAGCGCGCGGGCGTAACTCGGCAGGGCGCCGATGCCGGCACCCTTCTCCACCGCATAAAAGACCGCCGAGCTGGAATTGGAGCGGATGCCGACGATGCCTTCGACGCTCGGGAGGTTGAGATGACGCGCCCAGGCGCCGCTTTCGAGCTGCTTGCCGACCTGATCGACAATCCGATGGTTGACCATCTCGGCCTTGTTCTTCGGCAAACCGTACCGCGCGGCGTAATCGTGCGAGGCGAAGGGGTAGTTGTGCAGCCGTCCGAGGCGCATGCGTATCTGATCGGGACGATCGGGAGGAGCGAACTGGATCGATAGATCGGCCTCGAGCTTCAGCACGTCGGCGTTCTCGACCGCGCAATTCAGGTCCATGATCGGGCTCGGCTGCCTGCGCACGAACTCGACGAGCAGCGGCATGACCCAGTAGGTGCCCAGACCCTCGGTAATCGAGATCCGGACGGCGCCGCGACTGGCGTCGTCGGGTCCCTCCATCTTCCTGTGGAAGTCGAAGAACGAGCGCTCCATCCGGCGCGCGGGCTCGATCACAGCCCGGCCTTCCGGCGTCGGCACCAGGCCCTCGGTGAGCCGGTTGAAAAGCGGGTAACCGAGGCGCCGTTCCAGCCCCTCGATGCGGCGGCCTACGGTCGACGCGTTGACGCCAAGCCGGTCGGCGGCCTTGCGGAAGCTGCCGTTCTCGAAGCAACTCAGGAAGACGCGGACGTCGTCCCAGTCGAGCGGGCCGCCGGTCCGCTCGTGTTGCAGTGATGCAGCGCCGCCTTGCGTTGCTGTGTGCATACAGGCCCCCCTGGATTGGCCATAGTCTCGGAAACTAGCGAAATTGGGCGCGGGCTCCAAGCGATGAGATCAATCTTCGAAGCAGGCCCTTCCGGCGGTGCTGCGCTGGCGCAACGCCCCGACTTCGACGATATGGCGCTGCTGCCGGTCCGCCACGTCGCGGCCAAACCGGCCGAAACCGGGCAATTGCCTGGCCTTACGGCGCTCGCGGCGGGGTCGATTCCGGCGCTGGCGGCGGCGGAACCGGTCGTGGCCAGGGTCCATCGCCACAACCCGGATTCGATCTGGGCCGTTGCCGATCGGAGCGGCCGGGACGTCGGCGTCTTCGCCATGCTGATCCTCAACCGGGCCGGCCTTGAGGCCGTCCTGTCGGGCGATTTCGCCAGCGCGGATCCGGCCGTGGAGCTTCTCTCGGCGAGCGGCGAAGAAGCCGCCGCCATCTACCTGTGGGCGATCGTCACGCCGGGGCTGGCGATCGAAGCGTTCCGCATCGTGAGCCGGTGGCTGCTGGCGCCGCAGACGCAGCGTGCCGACATCTTCGCGCGGCCCACGACGCAAGCCGGACTTCGCCTCAGCATAAGGCTGGGGTTCGAACCCATCCAAAAAGTCGGCCTCTATCGTTTCCGGAGACATGCAAATCGAAAGGAACAACGAGCCGTCGCGTAAGAGGGGAATGAATTAATGCGCAACGAGCCTATCTACTCGACACATCAAACTGCCAAGGCGAACGAAAATCAGTGGCCGTCTTCCCGGCCGACGATCCGGGTGGCACGGACGCTGGAGGACCTTATGCGGGTCACCGCGATCAGATCGGCGGTGTTTCTCACCGATCAGGTGTGCCCGTATGAAGAGGAATTCGACGGCAACGATCTTTGCGCGATCCATCTTATCGGCTCGGTCGGCGGCGAGCCGGCGGCCTGCATCCGCGCGCGATTCTTCGCCGACTTCGTCAAGCTGGAACGGTTGGCGGTGCGGCAGGAATTCCGCCGCAGCCGGATCTCGTTCATGATGGTGCAGGCCGGCATCGAGCTGGCCCGCAAAAAGGGCTTCCGGCGGATCTACGGCCATGCCCAAGACCGCCTGGTCGATTTCTGGGCGCGCTTCGGCGCCAAGCCGCTGGGGCCGGGTCGCAAGCTCGTCTTCTCGGACTTCTCCTATACCGAAATGGTGATCGACCTCGATCCGCATCCCGATCCGATCACCGTCAACTCCGATCCTTATTTGATCATACGGCCCGAAGGAGAATGGCACTTGCCGGGCGTGCTCGATGCGTCGTCATCGCGCGCACCGACGTCGCCTCTCGACGGCCAAAGGCAAACACGGACAGCAGCATGAATGTAGTTCACCTGCCTCGGCTACGTCAGCGGAACAATCCGGTTCTGTGCTTTGTCGATTTGCAGCGCGAATACGTTTCGCCCGGCCGCGCGCTGGCCGTCGACGAAGTCGAGCCGTGGATGAGCAATTGCGCGAGGCTCTTGAGCTTCGCCAGGGAATACCGGCTGCCGATTGCGCATCTCAGACAGCTTCGCCGCGGGGCGTTCCTCAATCCGGCGACCGATTTCTCCGGCTGGATCGACGAGTTCCGGCCGCGGCCGTCCGAGATGGTGTTCGAGCGCGCGATGCCGTCCTGCTACGCGGCGGCCGGCTTTTCGGAGGTGATCGACCATATCGACAATCCGATCCTTGTCGTCGCCGGATTGACGTCGAGCGGCGCCTGCCTCGCGACCCTGCTCGACTGTTTCCACCGAAACCACGCCGGCTGCTTCATTTCCGATGCGAGCTGGAGCCAGCCGCTCGCCTCCGTCGGCGGCGAGGAGGCGAACGAGATATCGACCGAGATCATCCGTCAGTACTCGGATGTGATGACAACGGAAGACCTGATCCAATGGCTGTCAAAAGAAACCTTCAGTCTGGTGAGCTGACCGATCCGGGTTCTTCCGACGAGAGAAGGAAGATGCAGAACACCGAAGGCATCGCCGCGCTGGCGCGGCTCGTGAAATATTGCGAGGCGGAGGCGGCCGACCTCAAGCTGTCCTTCGTCGCCTATTGTCTGTCGATCGCCAACGGAGCGCTGGCGGAGGAATACGACGCGGAGGAGACGCCGGAGCTCGCGACGGAGGAGGGCTAGTCCCCGCCGGTCACGGGCGGGCCGATTTCGGAAGGGGCCGTGATCGGCTTCGACTGGACGCGCGCCGCCGGGTCTTTCGCCCGCATCGGCGCCGCCGCCTTCACCCTGACATGGCCGTTCTGACTCGGCGCCGGACCGGTCGCCGCATTGGCTCCGTTGGCCGGCCCGACAAATTCGACCTCCCTGACTTCGGTCGAGGGTGCGCTTGCCGGCGGCAGATCCTCATTGTCGGCGAGCGTCAACGAAGGCGGCGCATCATCGGCCGCGGCCCCGTCCTCCGCGGCCCGGTCCGGCCGGCCCGCGGTCTCAGCCCTCCGCGCGGATGACTTTTGCCGGGCGCGCGCCGGGGCCGCAGCGGGCGAATTGGCGACGAACTCCGTCATGCGGGTCTCGATCTGGCCGCCGACCCTGCTCATGTGGCCGACGATCAGCATCCCGGAGTCCTTGACGGCGTCGCCGGCCGACGCGGCTTCGCTTCGGATCCGCTCGGCCAGCTCGGAACCCGAGGCGTCGATGTCGGCCTTGACCGCGGCGCCGCCGGCGGCGATTTCGGCAGCAACCTGAGAACCGATCGCGGTCAGCCGCGCGGTGAGATCGTTGCCCTGCGCGGCTACGGCGCCCCCCAGCGCATCGGCAGCACCGCCGACGACTTGACGGAGTTCGGCAAGCTGGTCGGCCAACTGGCTCTGCGTGGCGACCAAATCGCTCTTGACCGCCGCGCCGCTTGCCATGATGCCGGAGCTGAATTCGCCGCCCGCGGTGGTCAGGCGATCGGCTAATTCGACGCCGCGCTCGGCGATTGCCGCGGTGATCGTTCCCGTCGCGCCGCCGATGGCCTGCTGCAGTTCGGCGAGGTGCTCGCCGAGCAGACTGCCGGTGGCGCCGAACTTCCGTTCGATCTCGGCGCTTTCCGCAACGATCCTGCCGGCGAATTCGCCGCCGGCGGTCGACATCTGCGCGGTCAGCGTCTTGCCGCGCTCCTCGATCGACGCGGCGACGTTGCCGGTGGCGATGTCGATCGCATCGCGGAACGACGCCGTCTGCGTTTCGATCGCGCCGGCGACCTTGTCGCCGCTGGCCGCCAGCCGGTCGGTGACTTGCGCGCCGTATTCGGACATGGTGTCGAGGAATTGCCCGCCGGTCTCGGAGAGGCGTTCGGCGAGGTCGCCCGCCACCTTGTTGATGATCTCGGCGATGTCGCCGCCGGCCTTGTCGAGACGCTCGACATTGGCTTCGCCCCGAAGATCGAGTTCGACCATCAGAGCGTTCACGTTGTTTTCGAATTCGGCGTTGGCGTCCTTGATGCCGCGGCGCAGCGACTTGGTCAGTTCCTTGCCGGATTCGGAAATCGAGGTTGCGAGATCGATGGCGCGGCGGCCGAGCAGCTCGTTGAGCTCGGCGCTGCGCTGCAACATGGCGTCGATCACTTCGTCGCTGGTGCCGGCCAGCGAGCTGGTGACGCCGTTGACCTCGATCTTGAACCGCTCGAGCAGTTCTTCGCCGTGGGTATTGAACTGGCTCGAAAAGGCCTTGCTGGCGCCGCTCAGCGCTTCGGTCACCTGCTGATTGATGCGTTGTGACAGCGCCTGCGTGATCCGTCCGCCGGAACGGCCAACGCTCTCCGCGATTGCCTCGCTGGCGCGACGGACGTCGAGCGCCAGCGATTCCTGGGCGCGAACGATCGAGGAACGAAGACCGTCGGTGTTGGTGAGGATCGCTTCGCGCTGGCCCGACAGGTCCTTCAGCAAGGCGCGCATCCGGCGCTCATTGTCGTCGTAGGAACGCTCGAGCGCGGATACTTCTGCCTGCATTGCGATCTCGAGTTCGGCACCGCGGGCGATTGCGCGCTCGACGGCATCGCCGACGGCGCTCATCTCGCGGCGGACTGCCTGGCCCAGCGTCGCCACGGCGTTGACGGCGGTCGTTTCGGGCTCGGTGAGCCGCTCGAGGACACGCTCGATCGAGCCGCCGAGACTGCGAAGTTCGTTGGCGCGGCGGACAAAGGTAACCCCGGTCCAGATCAGGACCATCAGAATAACGAGCAGCGAGATCAGATAGGCGGAGCGGGCGGCGCCCTCCGACATCGGACCGAACAGATTGACGAGACCATTGTCGGCGGTGGCAACGAAAAGCCCGAGAATGCACGCCACGCTGATCGCGGTCGCGACGACAAACGTGACGATCGACGGATTGCGATGCGGCGCAGTCGAGGCGGAGCGGGTATCGGCCCGATGAGGCCGCGGCTGCTGGGCCTGCGAACGGTCGGCCGGTGCGCGCTGATCGGTCAGGCGAGGATGCACCTGCGCGGAGGGCGGCGGCTCATGGCCAGTGCCGGCGTGGCCGTTTGTCCTCGGCCGGCCCGATCCGTTGACGATCGCGGGAGCCGGGGCGCCGTTGCCGTTGGCATGAGAGCGGGCGGGGAGGTGAGCCTCATCGGCGCCGTTGTACCGGCTCTCGGCGGGGCCATTGAGCCGCAACGCATCTTCCAGCGCGGCCACGGCCGCGCGTCCGGTGTTGTTGGTGATCGCGCCTTGTCGCTGCTTGCGGCGGAACGGCCGTGACGGCCCGGGTGGCGGTTGTGTCGGCTGGTCTCTCAGAGCCCGTTCGACGGCCTCGACGGCCGCGTCGTCGGTCCCGGACGCGTCGATAGGCATACCCTACTCCCCACCCTAGACGCCGCATCCAGGCGAATTACTAACAGCTTTGTCCACAGTTGGGAATGAAGGAGAATGCGTCGTCGGGACAGTTAGTTAAGCCGGGCTCTGCCCCCAAAAAATCACATTCTTGCCCGGCGCAAAACGATCTCACGGCGGTCTGCCTCGCGATCGACGGTTGTGGCGGCGGCCGTCCCTCGCCGACCACTACCGCCGGTCGTCGATTCGCCAAGGAGCGGCGCCAATCCCGAATTTCCGTCGGACTGGCCTTTATCCAGAGTGTGCCCGGCAACGAATGTCCAAAGCGGCATCGGCAACTATTGGCTGCGGCTTCGCCAAGCATTGCCGAAGCAGACGGAGGCTCGTGAACTGCCAATCAGGTCAATTCTGAACATCGACATTGCGGAAACGCCCACTCTGCGCCACAAATGTGGTTAATTGACTTGGTTAACGGCCTGTTAGACCGCGCAAAACGCGGCGGTCGACTGCGGTGTGGGGGACGCCGCCCCGCGGGGCGGCGATGCTGGCTCGGTGATGTTCAGCAGGAGATCGGTGCTTCTCGCTGCGGCCGCGACACTCGCCTTGCCGTTCAACGTTCGCGGGGAAACGCTTCGACGCTGGTATGTCGATGCCGCCGTCGGGCGTTCGGGAGACGGCGAAAGCTGGGCGACCGCGTGGAAGCGGCCTTCCGACATCGTCTGGTCGGCAATCGCTCCGGGTGACACGATCTATTTTTCCGGCGGAACGGAGTCGAAAGTCTACCGAGAGGGCATCGACGTAGCGCGATCGGGCGGACCCGATCAGCCGATCACCGTCGCGGCGGCGATCGACCCAGGGCATGACGGCGAAGTCATCTTCGATTTCGGCGTCAGCGACGAACGGCTTCACGTTCGCAACTGCTCCAACGTCGTGGTTTCCGGGTTCACGTTTCGCAACGGTACCTCTGGGTCGGTGGTTTGGCTCGACGGACTGCGCGGCGGCGTTACGCTCCGCGACAATGTCATCGAGACAGGACCGGGCCGGAACAACCGCAACGCCCGAGGGATCAACATTCAGAACTGCGGCAACGAATTCGGCGTCAACCTGGTGCTGGGCAACCGGATATCGACTCCCGACAACACTACGGCGCAGGCCGACGGCATCTACTCGATGGACAATGGCCACGACGCGTTGCGGATCGAGGGCAACGCGGTCTTCGTCAACAACATCGACAATAGCGGTCACTCCGATTGCTTCCAATCCTATCGCGACGGTTCGATGGCCATCGTCGACAACTTGTTTCAGGGGCCGACGCAAGGCCGCAACAACCACCCCGTCTGGATTGCCGACATTCTGGACGGAGGCCATTTCGAGATTCGCGGCAATCGCTGTGTAAACCGCAATGGCGGTTTCAATCTCACGGTTTGGCGGAGCGAAGCCGGTGCCGGCACCGGCGAGGCGACGATTGCCGGCAACGAAATCCAGGGCGGCAGGCGTGCCTTGAATTTTGAACGGAACGCCGGGATCGGGATATATGAGAATTTCGTCGAGCCGGATCCCGACGGGTTCGCCTACTACATGGCGATCGACGCGCTGGCGCCGTCGAAGGTCGAGGGCAATCAGGTCTTCGCCGAAGGCGATGTTGCCAGCGTCCTCGGCCGGGTGAAATCATGGCAGGACTGGCAGCGCGACGGCTACGACGCCAATGGTCAGCTCGCGGAGCGATTTGCCGCGGGGGAACACGAGGACGCGGCGTGACCGCCCGGCGGGCGCACCGGCCTCACCCGACACATCTGTCGATGGCCTCGGCAAGTTCGATGTCCCGCCGGCTGACGCCACCGGCCTCGTAGTCGGTGAGCCTGATCGTCACGCGGTCGAAGACATTCGTCCAATCGGGGTGGTGGTTGCGGCGTTCCGCCAAGAGGGCCACCTTCGCCATGAAGCCGAACGCCTCGACGAAATCGGCGAAGCGGAATTCCCGAGCAATTTCGTCGGCGTCCGCATCGTAGCGCCAGTCGGGAAGCGACGACATTGC
>CAYOBK010000325.1:0-7087 GCA_964402275.1 uncultured Bauldia sp. | reverse complement strand
GCCGGCGCCGGCGCGGCGCTGGATTCGCGGATCGGGCGTCAGCCGGAGCGAGGTTACCTCGACGTCTTTATCGGGCTCGCGACGCCCGCGGTCGTCGGCCGGAACCTCCTCGGCGCCGTGCGCTACGACGAGATTTTTGCCGCCGGGGAGCCGCCGCTCGCCGTCCTCTTTGTCACGCGCGGCGACTTCAACCCGCGCGGCGTCAGCTATCTCAATGCATCCACGGCCTATCGGCTGGACCGCGTCCGGCTGGTTCAGGGCGACATCACGCTGAACTTCGTCAAGGACGACTTTATTCGCGTTGCCGGGCCCAACACCGGAATCGTCGACGCGCTCGACGCCGGCATATTGCTGATCCCGGAAGGCGCCGGCTACGATCCGCTCCAGCCGTGGACATTGGAGTTCCTCGCCAACGGCACGACGGCCGGCGGCGACCCGTTCACCCGGGTCATGCCCGTCGCCGCCGGGCCGTCGCCGGCCTATGTCCTGATGCCGGAACCCGAACCGCCGCCGCCCTGGGCCGAGGCGTGGGCCGACGCCCGGGTCGACATCATCATCCTCGGCGCAGCGCTGACGGTACTGACCCTGCTGCTCGTGTTCCAGCACCGGCTCACGCAACACCGCCGCGTCTACAATTGGGTCCGGATCGGTTTCCTCGTGTTCACGCTGGTCTGGGTCGGATGGATCGCCGGCGGCCAGCTGTCGACGCTGCACTTCCTCAATTACGCGATGGCGCCGTTCAAGGATTTCGGCTGGGCGTTCTATCTCGCCGAGCCGCTGATCCTGATCCTTGCCGTCTACACGCTATTCGCGTTGCTGCTGCTGGGCCGCGGCGTGTTCTGCGGCTGGCTCTGTCCCTTCGGCGCGATGCAGGAATTGCTCGCCAAGATCGCGAGGCTCCTCCGCATTCCGCAATGGAATCCGTCGTTCAAGGTGCAGAGCTACGCCTGGCTCGGCAAATATGTCGCCGCCGGCGGCCTGGTGATCGTCGCGATCGGCTGGCCCGAAGCCGAGCCTCTTGCCGCCGAGGTCGAGCCGTTCAAGACGGCAATAACGTCCATGTTCTCGCGCCCGCTGGTCTATGTCGGCTATGCCGCGATCCTCCTCGGCATCGGCCTGTTCACCGAACGCGCCTATTGCCGTTTCCTCTGCCCGCTCGGCGGAATCCTGGCCGCGCTCGACCGGCTGCATATCTTCAACCTGCTGAGGCGTCGGCCTGAATGCGGCACAAGCTGTCACCTGTGCGAGCGCTCCTGCCCCGTCAAGGCGATCCGCCCGACCGGCGAGATCGTGATGGCCGAATGCTTCCAGTGCCTCGACTGCCAGGTCGAATATCACGACGACCGGCGCTGCCCGCCGCTCGCCAGGGAGCGCAAGGCGAAAGAGCGGAACGCGCCCGTGATCGGCGCGCCGCTTCCGGCCTTTGCGCGCGCCGGGGACGCGTGACGATCGCCTGACCTCGATTGGGTGGTTCGCCTCGCCGCGGGCGCTGGCTCGAGAGTGGCTAGTTCGGCGCGGAGAATTCGCCGAGCACCGAAGCCGGATGCTTGAGAAGCAAATGCGTGAGCTCGACCTGGCTGTGCGTCTGCGTCTTTTCGAACACGCTCTTCAGATGACGCCGGCCCGTCTCCCATCTGATGCCGAGTTGCCGCGCCGCCTCACGGATGCCCTTCGACCTAACGAACGAAATGACGAATCGCGCCTCGGCGGTGGTCAGTCCGAATTCCTGCCTGAGGCTCCAGGCCGGCGGGCAAACGAACCGGTTGGGATCGCTCAGCAGCACCAGCGCCAAGGATCCGGAGGAGCCGTTCGCCATTTCGATCGGCGCCGCCGAAACCATCGCCGCCAGGGTTCCGCCGGATTCGGGCCTTTCCACGTCGAAGAAACTCGGCGACGCGACGGCGCGTTCCGGTCCGATCCGCGACAGCGCCGCGTCGAAGCCGCCGCCGAGCCGCAATCGGCCGCCGCGAGCCATCGCATCGTCCGACCGCAACAGCATGAAACCCAGCTCGTTCTCGCGAACGATCGTTCCGCTGGAGTCGACCACGAACGCAGCACATTGGAAACGATCAAGCGGATTCGCCGTCGCCGCGTCGATCCGATGGCGCGCCAGTCTCATCGCGCGATGGAAATGCGTGGCCAGATCTGCAAACGAATCGAGATAGAGCCTCGGGAACTCCACCTGCGAGACGTCGCGGGTGAGAAACAGCAGATTGGCCAGATCGGCCACCGGTTCGGTCACAACGATCGCGCAGTGCTCGATGCGGTTCCTTTTCTTGACGGCCGCGTAGTATTCCGTCCGCCGGAAATCGGAATCCCGTGACATGTTCTGCCAGGCCGACACCGAACCGCGCGGACGCCGCCAAACACTGTCGACGGTGATGTTCGGGCCGCCGTAATCGATCTCGATTGGAACATCGGCGAATTTGAACGCCACACCCTCGAGAGCGTGCTCCGCCGAATTGGGCAACCCGGTCCAGACGCCGGCAATGCGCGCGTCGAAGGTTCGTGCGGCGGACGCCGCGAAGCGCGACCAGTCGGCGCCCGTGAGGGCCGACTCGTAGACCTCTCCCACCAGTGCAGAGAACCGCTGTACGAAGTCCATTTGGTTGGCGCCGACCCAGCTTTTGCTGCTTGTTCCTAGATACACCGTTCGTTCTCCCGGCGCCACATCTCCGTTGCCGGTGGGTCAGGCGCGCTAACGCCCGGATTTCGCTGCGCGCTTGGTGATTTGCCGACCGGGCCTTGCGGCCGTGCAGCGGGTGCGAGTGCGCCGTTCACCATGCTGCGGTTGCACCGATGGCGCGTCGGGACGGCGCGGCCTATGCTCGGCGCACTCGTTCCGGCGTCGGCGCAGATCGGCCACCACGCGGCGGGCCGCGGTTAACCCGTTCGGGGCATGACCGCGTGCGACATCGCGTGGTCCAATGCGCCATTCCGGGGTGGAATGGCTTGACCGCTGTCCGCGAGCACGTGTTTTTTGCGCTTCGCGGCCGGCAACATATCGACAACAGACCAACACAGATCAGGGGAGATGATCGCCATGGGAGTTTCGAACCTTATCGCGGCGCGGCGCGCTACTTATCGGCGGATTGTCGGCTGCCCTTTTGGCTTCGACTGCCGCCGTTACGGCCCAGGAAGTCACCTATCAGCGGCTGCTGAATCCGGAGCCGGAGAACTGGCTCACCCACAACCGCACTTTTGATGCTCATCGCTATTCGCCGCTCGATCAGATCAACCGCACCAATGTCGCCGATCTCGACCTGGCCTTCGCGGTGCCGCTGATTCCGCGGCCGGTAAGCGGCCTCGGCGGCGGCCTGCAAGGGACGCCCTTGGTCAACAACGGCACGATGTACTTCACCGATGGCACGGGCGCGCTTTACAGCATCGACCTCACTTCGGGCCGGCAGGGTTACATCAACTGGATCATGGACCCGGAAACCGATCCCGAGATCGGCGGCATCGTCAACAACCGCGGCGCCGCGATGTTGGGAAACACTCTCTACACGCTCACGCGGGACGGTTACCTCACCGCCACCGACGCCGGAACCGGCGAAGTCCTTTGGGATGTCGGTACCCAGATCAATCCGGAAGAGTATTTCACCCTGGCGCCGCTCGCGCTCGAGGACCGGATCATCATGGGCCCGGCCGGCGACGCTCCGATGCGCGGACGCATGGAGGCGCGCAGCGCCGCGGATGGCACGCTGTTGTGGACCTTCTGGACGATTCCCGGTCCGGGCGAATTCGGCCACGACACCTGGCCGCAGGACAGCGACATCTGGCTGACCGGTGCGTCCGGCCTCTGGACCACCGGTTCTTACGATCCGAATACCAACCTCATCTACTGGGGCACAGCCAACCCGACGCCTTTCGGTGATCCGGACCTCCGACCGGGCGACAATCTGTTCAGCTCGAGCCTGATTGCGATCAACGCCGACAGCGGCGCACTGAGCTGGTATTTCCAGTACACGCCGAACGAGCAGTGGGATTATGACGAGATCGGTACCCACCAGTTGATCACCGCCGACGGCGAGACACGCGTTCAGCACTTCGGCCGCAACGGCTTCAACTACGTCATGAATGCTGCCGACGGAACGTTCATCCGGGCAACCCAGTATGTGAATGAGGTCACCTGGACCGCCGGCATCGACGAGAAGACCGGCATGCCGATCGAATACGATCCGGCGCTTGCCGTCGGCGGCATCCAGCAATACGCCCACGGTGCCTTTGCCGGTGCAACTCAAGCGGATCGGTTCTGCCCGAACATTCAGGGCGGCGTGAACTTCCAGCCGACCAGCTATAGCCCGACGACCGGCCTTGTTTACGGCTCGTCGCTGGAGGCCTGCTCTCTGACCGAGGGCGGTTTTGGCATGAGCCCCGTCGCGACCGGCGCCATCGTCGCATCGGATTGGGGCGGCGAGATTGCCGTTAAGGGCCGACATCCCGTTCGCGCCTTATGGCGGCAACCTGTCCACCGGAGGCGGTCTTGTCTTCTCATCGATGGTCAACGGCGATTTCTTCGCCATGGATGAGGAAACGCTCGAAGTCCTGTGGACTGTCAATCTCGGCTCGCCGATCGAAGCGCCGCCCATGACCTACGCCGTCGACGGCAGGCAATTCATCGTCATCCCGGTTGGCACCAGCGGCATCAACGCCTTCTTCGCCGGCGGCGGGTACCCCGCCCGCGGCGACGACCCCCAGGCGCCGTTGCTCGCGAACCTGCAGCGGACCTGGACGCTGTACTTCTTCGCGCTATAGGCGCCGGGAAGCGAACGACGGTGCGGCCAGACAATGGCCGCACCGGTTCTTTCCGATACTCTTCTCATGCCATTGCCCCTGGGACTGAACGCAGTGCAAGTCATCGGCAGGCATCTGCGCTCGGCGGCGTCGTTCATTGCCCCAGCCGTCGTCCTGTCGATTGTATCGGGAGCATGGGCCCAAAACCTGGTCGACGCCCGTTCCACCATCTTCGATCTTGAAATCGGCGCTCCGGTCAGCGCGCAGCCGACCGACTTCCAGGAATTCGCATGCGGCACGAATGGCGGCCCTCCCTCGGTGCCGATTGCCGGATTTGCGCAGTTCGCGCGGTGCCCGGCCGAGCAAAGCGGGCTGCGCGAGGTCCAGTTCCGCTACGACGACGAACTCTATTACATCGCCCTCGCCCGACGCGATCTCCTGGCTGCGGAGTTCTTCGGCGGCACGAAGATCGGCAACTTCCCGATCCTTGCGTCGGCTTTGTTCGACGATGCCGGGATTCTCCGCGGCATTCGCGCCGTCACCGACGACCGAGTCTCCGATCGCACGCGCCGCGTCGCGTATTCCTTGCCGGTGTTTCTCCGATCGATCTATGGCTCGGAAGGATGGGACTGCGTCGACTTCCCCGCCGCGGAAGGCGAGACGCCGGTCGGCAATTCCCTGATCAAGCAGGATTGCAGCAAGGTGACCGGCGACGGCTTCGTGGTCACCACGCGGGCGCGACTGCTGCGCCGGCCTGGCCAAACGCAGATCGATCCGGCCAACGGACAGATCCGGGTCGGGTACTACGAGAGCGCCGCCCGTATGGAGATGTACCTGGCGGATGCGTCCGGCAATCCGATCTACGGCGGGGATGCGGCCGCCGCCGAAGCGGTCGCGGCCATTGCCGACACTCTTCCCGCCGATCCAGTCGAAGCGTTCCTCGTCGGCGCGGTCAACGACTGCCCGGGCTGCGATCTTGCCGGCGCCGATCTGAGGCGGCGCAATCTCGCCGGCGCCGATCTCTCCGGCGCCAATCTTTCCGGGGCAAGGTTGCACCGGGCGTTCCTCGGTGGCGCCAACCTTGACGGAGCGAACCTTACTTCGGCGAATCTCAACGTCGCCGACCTAAAGCGCGCCAGCTTTGTCGGTGCCGACCTTACAGGCGCGCTGCTTTACCAGGCGGACGCCGCCGCCGCCGATTTCTCAAATGCCGTACTCGATCGCATCGTCGCGGAAAAGGCCAGGTTCACCAGTTCAACATTGGTGGGAGTCCGGTGGCAGAACTCCTACGCCTTCGCATCCAACCTCGCGGGCGCGGACCTTCGCCGCGCAATCCTGGTCGGAACGGCGCTCGTCGAGGCGGACCTGCAACGGGCGGTGCTGACCGGCGCGGATGTGACGGATGCCTCGTTTTATCGGTCACGCCTGCGCGGCGCGGACCTCACCGAGGTGACCGCCCTGCGTACCGACTTCCTCGAAGCCGACCTCTCCGAAGTCAGTTTCGTCAACGCCGATCTGACCGACGCGCGGCTGTTGCGGGCGCGGGCCAGCGGCATCGATTTTACCGGGGCCGTCCTGACCGGCACTGTCCTTCCGGATGGGCGTATCGGGTCATGACTTTGGCCTTGACTCTGCGCCCGCAGCCCCAACTTCTGCCCTCGCTTGGGCCATCGGCACCGGGCGGGAAACATCCCTCTAGCGGAATGACGTCATGAAGCATCCACGTTCGTCGATTGCACGTTTCCTCGCCGCCGGCATCGGGGCGGCCGCCCTCGTGCTCGCCTATTCGACCGTGTCGACCGCCATCGATTTCGGCCCGCCGGCGCCGGCCGAGCCGGCCCCCGCCCCCGGCACGCCGCCGGCCGGCGGCGAGGTCGCAACCCTCGAGATCGACGAGGCCAGACTCGTTGCGGGTCTCGAAGTCTACAAGGAGGCCGGATGCCGGGGATGCCATGGCTGGGCGGCGAACGGCGAACGCGAGGGTCCGAACCCGGAGGGTCCGTCGCTGCGCGCGACACTGCTGCCGATCGAGGCGATCCGCCTCACCGTTGCTTGCGGCCGTCCGGGAACCCCGATGCCATATTTCTGGCGGGACGCATACCGGCGCGACAGCACCGAGTGCTACGGTTCGACCGCCGCCCAACTGGGCAACCTCATCCCGCTGCGCGCCAACGTCCGTTTCGCCGACGAAGAGCTCGACAACCTGGCCTATTACCTCGAATACTACGTGAAGGGCCTCGGCGAGATCAACTTGGCGGAATGCGAATTCTTCTACGGCGCCGGTAACACGCGCTGCAACGTCTACCGCTGAGGATCGGGTTGGGTATCGGGATCGCCGAACGCCGGGCTG
>CAYOBK010000324.1:0-9680 GCA_964402275.1 uncultured Bauldia sp. | reverse complement strand
TATTCCGCCTGCCACTGCGGGCCGCGGATGATCGCCTGGGTGGCGACACCGGCCGCGGCACCGAGAATGGGCGTTCCGAACAGAAGGCCACCGGCGAGGAAACCGATGGCGCCGCCGACGACGGCGCGCGTGCCGCGATGGCCGGCGGTCCAGTTGGCGTATTCCTTGGCATAGTCGTCGCACATCGCCGCGGTGCGGAGCACCTAGGGCTGCGGGGCGAAGGGCGAAGCGGATGCGGTGACGGTGGCGGCGCCGACCACGCCAATGGCGAGAGTAGCGGCGACCAGGGACTTGGTGATGCTCATTGTCGTGTTCCTCAGCTTGGGCGGTCGGAAAGACCGGGTGTCAAATTCGATGGCGCGTTATCGCAGAGCCGCGCTGAACCCACTCTGAGGCGGTTGTTTTGTTTCGTTCAGGAAGTGGAGGAGGGCGAAATCGTCGAAGCCGAGGGCGAAGGCGAGCCCCGACCGGACCTGTCAACGTTCGCCGGTGGCGCACGTCCGAAAGAAGCGATTGTCGGCGGGGGCGCGCTTACTTGGCCGGAGCCGGCGCCGTTACTTCGACCAGCCCGCCGGCGACGACGACATCGGTTGCGATCAGCTCCGCGTCACCTTCGCCGTCCGGATTCCAGTAGACGTCGTAGTAGGCCGCCGGCCCGAGGAGCAACGGCGTATCGGCCGCGCCGGTCGCCCAGTTGACCAGCCGGTCGACGGAGTCGCCGGCGAACGCGATACCCCACCAGCCGTTGGGTTCGATCGTCGCCCCGGCGGGGAGGATCAGGCGAATGCCGTTGTCGGCGCGAACGATGCGCGACGGTTCGACGACGTTGCGCGTGACCGGAAGGTCGAGGATATTCTTGCCGCGCGTGACGGTGAGGATGGCGTCGGATTCCGGTGGGCCACGCAGCAGGGCGACGGCATCGGCAAGGGCGAGACCGCCCAGCGGCGCGCCATCGATCGCGGTGAGGACGTCGCCGGTGAGAACCCCTGCGGCTTCGGCCGGACCGCCCGGCAATGTGCGAACAACGACGATGTTGCCGTTGTCGTCGGCGCTGACCTCGGTGCCGAGGCCACCGAACGGCGCCTCGACAACATACGTGCCCATCCAGATTGCCGGGAGCCCGAGGGTCTCGTCCTGCATGTAATAGAAGTCGTATTCGCCGGGCGGCAGGAACATCGTGGTCCCGGTGCGGGTGACGTTGACGAAATCGAAGGTGGTCGCGGTCGGCAAGATTGTGCCGAACCACCCGTTTTCGGGGTGGCGCGCTTCGACCCAGTCGGCGACCTCGAGGATCGCACCGGTGGTGACGCGAAGCTCGGTGACGTCACCCTCGCCGACGGTGATGTCCTCGGCGATGAGCAGCGGCGCCAGCGCGGCGTTCTGCAGCCAGTAAAGGTCATATGCGCCGGGCGTCAGGGTGACGGCGCCGCCGGTGAGAACACTCGCACCGGTCGCAGGCTCGCCGGTTTCGACGGCCATCCAGCCGCCGCCGGCGGCTTCTTCCCAGGGTTCGAGCCAGTCGGCGAGCACCAGCGAAATGCCCGTGACCGGCTGATTCTGAGCAATCGCCGGCGCCGCTGTGAAAGCGGCGGCGACCAGGAACGATATCGCAAGTCGGCGCATGAAAGGCCGCTCCCCATTGGCGACCGCACAGCAATTCTCGCGGGAATTGACGGTGGCGTCAAATGCCAAAAAAGAACCCCGCCCGGGAGGAGGGCGGGGGTGAAGTCGGGGAGGATGGCTGGAAGGAGAGAGGACTTCGGGCGGCAGGCGGCAGGGAAACCCTGCCGCCTGAACCGGACCTAGTAGAGGTAGGGCAGCGGCTGGCCGGTGATGCAGGCCTGGTAGGCCACGTTGTACTCGCCCTGCCATTGCGGGCCGTGGATGATCGCGGTGGTCGCGACACCGGCCGCGGCGCCGAGGACCGGCGTGCCGAACAGGAACCCGCCGACGAGGTAGCCGATGGCACCGGCGGCGACGCCGCGGACGATGCGGTTACCGTCGCGCTGGTTGGCGTAGTCCTTGGCATAGGCATCGCACATGTCCGCGGTGCGGTACACGGTCGGCTGCGGTGCGCCATGCGCTGTCGCGGTGACGGTGGTGGCGCCGACAACGCCGACGGCGAGAGTGGCGGCAATCAAGGTCTTGGAGATGTTCATTGTCGTGTTCCTCGGCTTGGCGGTCGGAGCGACCGGGGTTTCAAATTCGATGGGACGCTTTTTCGCAGAACGGCGCTGAACCCAGTCTGAGGCATTCGTTATGTTCTGTTCAGAAAGGTGCGGGCCAATTGACTCCGATGATTCAGTGACTTAGGCAGCGCTTGATCAGTCCCTGGCCGGGAGCGGATGCGCGAATAGTGGCCAGGCGACTGCCGAAAACGGGTCCTTCCGAGTCGCGAATCGATTATGCCCAGAGCAGGCGGCGGATCGTCCCGCCCGCTCGCAGCTGTCGGCTTTGACAAGGCGATCGGCGGTGCGCCAAAGGCCCGTCCACACCGCCGCCTTCTTCGGTTCGACGGGCCGTCGCCGGTCTACGCGTCATCCGGCATTTCGCCGGAGGCGCGGACGAGGCGCTGAAGGAGCCAGAGGAAATGCTCGATTTCGACGTCAATTGGTGGGCGGTTCTGGTGTCGACGATTGCGGCGTTCGCAATCGGATCGATTTGGTATTCCCCGATCATGTTCAGCAAGGTCTGGCAGCGCGAAGCCAAGCTGTCGGACGCAGACATCGCCGCGGGGAACATGGTGCTCATGTTCGGCACGACGTTCGTGCTGGCGGGGATTCAGGCCACGCTGTTCGCAGCTGCTGTGGCGGGCATGCTCGGCGCCGATCCGGCGCTCGGCGACGTGATCATATTCTCGCTGGTCATCGGCGTCGGGTGGGTCGCTGCTTCCTTCGCCACCGGCTATTTGTTCGAACGGCGCAGCATGACGCTGTGGCTGATCAATGCCGGCTACAATGTCGCGCTCTTCCTGGCGTTCGGGCTGATCATCGGCCTGTGGCAGTAACCCGGCCCCCTGGCCGGGGGTGACTTCAAGGGGACGAGCCGGGCCTGCGGGCCCGGCCGCCGAATGCCGAAGCGGGGGCACCAGGTGGCGCCGCCGCTCGGGTCCGCTCTTAGCCTCTTACAGAGGATCCACGAAGTCCGGTCCGACGAAGCCTCTGGTCCCCTCATAGATGACCTCGCACCATCCGGGGCACCCGATCAGTTCGACCGTAGCGCCCATCGGAATGACGAGGACCACCCGCGCATTCATCGAGTTATCGGCGCGGAGATTCACCCAGTCGGTGATGATTGCCTGGCGCGTGCCGCCGACGGCGGCGGCGGGCGCGGGCGTCTCGGCAATGGCGGCCGGAGGCGTGGGGGCCGCCCCGCCGGCCGGCTCGGCGAGCGCTACGGCTTCCGCCGGGCCGTTCGCCGCGGGACCTTCGGCGGGTGCTCCCGCCACGGCGCCGTCGTCGGGTGTGCGGAACAGGGGGACGATGCGCGGTTCCTGTTCGGCCACGACGGCCGGCTCGGCCGGCACTTCGGCCACGACCGGATCAACGACGGGATCAACTACCGGGCCGGCACCGCCTTCCGGCACGGCGGCAAAAGCCGCGCCCTCGGGCGTGTCAGCGGCCGCTGCCATCGGCGGTGGCGCCTCGACCGTGGTGTTCACCAGCCGGGGCTCCTCGGCCGCGACGCCGCCGACCGCGTTCGCGGCAGTGACGCCGGTCGGGTCCGGCAGCGTTCCCCCGGGATCGCCGCGTAACTGCATTGTCGAATAGATGCCGCCCGCGGCAACAAGAAGCAGCAAACCGGATACGGTCAAATATCCGCGTGACAGGCGGCGGCGCGGCCGCCGGACGTTCCTTTCGGGCGCGGCGTCGTCGTTCGGGTGCCAGAAGTCAGCGGTTCGAGGCGGCCCTTCGTCGAAATAGCCGAAGCTGTCCCGGTCGTCGTCGTCGAAGACGACCGTGTGCCGGACTCCGGCCGCCGGCCGCAACGGCGATCGTCCGGTCGACGGGGCGATGACGCGCTCGCCGTGCGGTTCGGCCCTGGCGACGGCCCGTTCGAACGGGGCGGCGAAATCGGCGACAATGTCGTCCTCCTCGACGTCGTCGGCGTCAAAGTCGAGAAGGGAAAGGGGATCGGCGCCGAAGGACGGGTAACGGGGTCTCCGGTCGCCGGCCGGAACATCGTCCTCCCCGGCGAAATCACCGCGCAGGATCCGTTCGAGCTCGTCGATGAGGCTGCTGTTCGGATCAATCGCAGGCGTTTCGGCGTAACTGGCGGGGGTAATCCTGACCTCGCCGCGTCCGCGGGCCGCAAGGCCGCTCGGGCCGTCGTCGTCGCAATCGGGCACCGATACCGGCGCCAGTCCGGGAGCCCCGGACTTCAGAAGCATTCGCGGGCTGCCCGGCGTCGCCGAGCCCTTCCCATTGGTCCTCGGTTGTCTCGCCGTCTTGCGGCCAAGTCCTGTCCTCGAGGTCTTAACCTCGGCGATGTCGCGCGTGTCGGGGGTATTCATTAGGCGGGACGCTCCACTGGCTTTTACGCCGCCGTACCGAATGTGGAACCGATCCGGCGTCCGCGTTCGCGCAGACACCTGTCCGCCCCGCCATCCAATCGGTGGCGCACGCCCCCCGCCCCAAGGCGATCCTGACTCCGCCGCTCAGAGCCCCGATTTAGAAACAGGAAATGTGTTCCCGTTGGGGCGAATTCGTGGCATCGATCGCAGAAACAAGAGGTCGCGCAAATCGAGGCGAACGACAAGCGCCGATACGCGGTGCGGTGGATAGAATGGAGCCCGTAGACGAAGTTGCGTTCCGGTCTTGCAGATCACAACGCGCGAGTTCACTAATGCGGCTTGGCGCGGAAAGCGCCGCGTCGCGCAGCCAGTCGAGGAGGTCGCAATGAAGCCGGCGTTGATTCTGGTCGGAGCCGACAAGGGCGGAGTTGGAAAGACGACAGTCTGCCGGTTACTCCTTGATTATCTGGCCGAGCACGAGGTTACCACGCGGGCGTTCGACACCGAAGCGCCGCGCGGGACGTTGGAGCGCTTCTATCCCGACATCACCGAGATCGTGAACATGACGCATACTGCCGACCAGATGCGCATCATCGACACGCTCGACGAAGACGAGGCGAAGGTGACGCTGGTCGACGTGCGCGCCGGACATCTGACGACCCTTCTCAACGCGCTTGAGGAGTTCGGGTTCCTCGATGCGGCGACCGAGGGCGAGTACACCTTTCTTTTGTTCCATATTCTCGGGTCATCGATCGCCTCGCTGGAGGAGATTTCCGAAACGTCGCCCTACGCCGCCGACGCACATTATTACCTCGTGAAAAACCACGTCGCGGAGGGAACCTATTTCGAGTGGGACCCCGACACCTACAACAACTATTTCGACCGGGTGAAGAGCGCGACCGACATCAACATCCCGAAGTTGAACGACCTCGCCTATGAACAGGTCGATCTCGACGGCGTGCCGTTCTCGACCTTCATCGAGGATTCGACCAACTCGTTTGTGCTGCGCGGCTATGTCCGCAGTTGGACGCAGAACATCTACGAGGGATTCGATCAGGCCGGGATCATCCGGGCGCTGACCGGCAAAGGCAAGATGGCGCGGCGGGCGGCGGCGCGCAGCTAGGAAACACTCGCCCGTCTTGCGATCGCGCGGTGCGCCGGCCTAGTTGCCCTTGACGGCCTGATCGAGCGCGCGCAGGCGCTCGAGAAGGACTTCCTCCAATCGGCCGAGCTTGCTGCCCGGCGCGGGTGGCTCGCGCCGCTCGACGGGAGCAGGCGGGGATGCGGCGAGCGACCCGGCCATCTCCGCCCTGTCGAACTGCGCGCCGACGTGCTGCAGCCAATTGCGGACATAGCCGCGCAGGACGAAAGACTGCGCCTCGCCGTAGGCGAATTCGGAGAACTTGGCGCCGGCGAGGTCGATGGCGCTGTAGGCAAGCTCGTTGAGCTTCGGCACCGATATCTCCCTCGCGCCCCGCACCTGATCGAAATAATGGCGGTAAGTCGCCGGATCCCACTCGAAGTAGCTGGCTTCGCCCACGGGATTCTTGACGACGTAATAGTGCCTGTCGGGAGCGTAGGGCGCGATGTCGGCGATTTCCTCCAGCGAGGCGATGGAGGAGCCGAGGATGTGGACCAGGATGAAATGGAACTGCCCCTGCCTGGCCGCGTCGAGGAAGCCGAATTCGTGCATCCTGGCGATCAGCATGCGGAGCTGCCCGGCACGGATGTCGACCAGGCTCACCTTCGCGTCGTCGGCATCCAGCGTGTCGAAGATGCGCATCTGATCCGACGTGTTCGCCATATCCACGACCTCGGTGATGTCGGGATAGAACCGCCGCAGCGTGCCGCGGGGAGCCTCGGTGT
Source organism: uncultured Bauldia sp. (assembly GCA_964402275.1). Lineage (GTDB taxonomy): Bacteria > Pseudomonadota > Alphaproteobacteria > Rhizobiales > Kaistiaceae > JADLGL01. Next base: position 3,301 of record CAYOBK010000324.1, on the reverse strand, counting down.
CGAAGGCGCGGGCCGGTATGCCGCGCTCGGCCAGGTAGTCGAGGAGGATGCGGCTGACGGTCGTCTTACCGACTCCGCCCTTGTCGGCGCCGACGAGGATCAATGCCGGCTTCATCGTGTCCCCCCGATGCTGGACGAGCAACGCGCGCGGGCCCGCAAGGGCGCTGAGTCGGAGAGTGTACTCAAGGTCCGGCCGGCGCAAGCCGTCTTCAACCGCCGACGGCAGCGGCGGTGCAGATTCCTCCGCCCTGTGACCGGCGCGGAATGGAGGCGCGGAGCGCTCAAGCGGGCTTCACCACGCGGTCGATCGCGATCAGGCGTTCCAGCAGCGCCGGCATGTCGTCGAGCCGCACCATGTTCGGCCCGTCCGACGGCGCGTTGTCGGGGTCCTGGTGGGTTTCGATGAAGATGCCGGCGATGCCGGCGGCGACGGCCGACCGGGCCAGCGTCGCGACGAAACGGCGGTCGCCGCCCGTCGAATCGCCGCGCCCGCCCGGCTGCTGAACGGAGTGGGTGGCATCGAAGATCACCGGCGCGCCGAGGCCCGCCATGATCGGCAGCGACCGCATGTCGGCGACGAGCGCGTTGTAGCCGAAGGTCGTGCCGCGTTCGGTCAGGAGGATGTCGCGGCAGCCGGCGACGGCGAGCTTCTCGGCGACGTAGACCATGTCCCAGGGCGCCAGGAACTGCCCTTTCTTGACGTTGACCGGCTTTCCGACCGTGCCGGCGGCGAGAAGGAGGTCGGTCTGGCGGGAGAGGAGCGCCGGAATCTGCAGGGCGTCGACCGCTTCGGCAACCACGGCGCACTGATCCGGCGCGTGGACGTCGGTCAAGACGGCGATGCCGAGTTCGCGGCGCAGGTCAGCGAAGACCGGGAGCGCGGCGTCCAGCCCGACGCCGCGCATACCGGCGATGCTGGTCCGGTTCGCCTTGTCGAAGGACGTCTTGAAAACGAAACCGATGCCGAGCTTCGTCGCAATTTGCTGCAAACGCCCGGCTATGTCGAAGGCATGGCCGCGGCTTTCGAGCTGACAGGGCCCGGCGATCAGCGCCAGCGGACGGTCATTGCCGAACGTCGCGCCGCCGATCGTCACGTGGCTATGGGGTCGCAGCGAGGCGTTGGCGGTCATGACGCGGTCCCGGGCAAGCGGTCTCCAAGATCACCGAGGTGTGTGTAGCCGACGTGCGGCGAACGGGGCGAGTATCCCGGACCGGGGCCACGGGAACAAGGGGGCGGGATTTCCCGCCCGAAGAGGAGAATCGCATGCGCTATCGTACGCTTCGTAATCTGACGGCCGTCGCCTTCCTGGTTTTCGGTTCCACCGCCTTTGCCCAGATGATGATGGGACCGGCGATGACGGCGGACACCGCGGTCGGGACCGTTCTGGTCGGCCCCAACGGCATGACGCTCTACACTTGGGACAACGACACCGCGGGCGTCAGCAACTGCTACGGCGGCTGCGCGGAGAACTGGCCGCCCTTCTACGTCGAGGACGCGGCGATGGCCGGCGGGGACTGGACGATCGTCGCCCGCACCGACGGCACGCAGATCTGGGCGTATCAAGGATTGCCGCTCTACTACTTCGGCCGCGACGCGGCGCCGGGCGACGTCAACGGCAACCAGCCCGAGGGCACCTGGCACGTGGTCGCCGTCGGTGGCGCCATGTAGGCCATCGGAAATACTGCAATCGCGCGAGGCCGGCGGCGACAGCACCGCCGGCCTTTTTTGTTTTGGTTGTTTGCGATGGGTCAAAACGGTAAGAAGCCATTGACTGCAGAAGTGCCGCTGAACGCCGGCGGACCACGCCGGCCGCCGTGGAGGGCACGACATGAACCCGGGCAGGGTAATAGCAGCAATATTCGGCATCATCTTCGGGCCGGCGGCGATCGGGCTCCTGGTCGGCGGCATCGCGCTGGTCATCGCCTTCGGGCCGGGGCGGGACGGCGACGGCTTCGTCCGCAGCCCGGCCTACGAGCTTCAGACCTCGGGTTACGCGCTGACATCGGAGCGGATCGACCTCGCGCCCTATCCGGGCGACTGGTGGCCGACGGACGTCGCCACCGTGCGCATCGACATTGAATCGGACGGAACGCAGGGCGTATTCGTCGGCATCGGTCCCTCGGCGGAGGTCGCGCGCTACCTCGCCGGCGTCGAGCTCGACCGCGTCGACCGTCTCGGGCTCAGGGCCGATGACGTCAGATATGTCCGCGTTGCCGGTGGCCCGCCGGAATCGCCGCCGCCGGAGCAGAGCTTCTGGGCGGCGTGGAGCATCGCCACCGACCGGCAGAATCTCACCTGGGACGTCGAGCGCGGCGATTGGACGATCGTGGTGATGAATGCCGACGCATCCGCCGGAATCGAGGTCACCGCCGAATTCGGCATCTCCATCCCGGTGCTGTTGTGGGTGGGGATCGGCATGATCATCGCCAGCGTTGTCGTGGGCGGGTTTGCCGCCGGGCTGCTGGTCTATGCCTTCCGGTCGCGCGGCGGCGCCGCTGCGTCGGGCGCGCCCGGCTCCGGCCGGGCCGCGAATCGCATGCCAACGGATATGGCGACGCTTTCCTATCCGGTGCTGGTCGAGGGCCGGCTCGACGAGCCGCTGATCCGCTGGCTGTGGCTGGTCAAATGGTTCCTCGCCATCCCGCACTTCATTGTGCTCGCCTTTCTGTGGGTGGCGTTCGTTCTGCTGACGATCGTCGCCTTCTTCGCGATCCTGTTCAGCGGCCGCTATCCGCGCGCGATCTTCGACTTCAATGTCGGCGTCATGCGCTGGGGCTGGCGGGTCGCCTTCTATTCTTTCTACGTGATCGGGACGGATCGCTATCCGCCGTTCATGCTGGCGGACGATCCCGAATATCCGGCACGGCTCGACGTCGCCTATCCGGAGCGGCTGTCGCAGGGCCTGGTGCTGGTGAAATGGTGGCTGCTGGCAATCCCGCACTATCTCATCGTCGGCCTCTTCACCAGCGGCCTCATCTGGTGGACGACCGACATCGGCGGCGGCGACGCGGTGCTCGAAATCGGCGGCGGCCTGATCGGGCTCCTGGTGCTGGTGGCCGGCGTCGTGCTCCTCTTCACCGGCAAGTATCCCCAAGGCGTGTTCGACATTCTGATGGGTCTTTGCCGCTGGGTGTTTCGGGTGGCGGCCTACGCAACCCTGATGCGCGACGAATATCCGCCCTTCCGGTTCGATCCGGGCGGCAGCGAACCGACGACAATGTCAGGTGTGATCGAGGGGAAGATGCAGCCGACGCGATGAGCGCCCGGGCCGCGGCGGTTCAGGCGGCTCTGGTCCGGGAC
>CAYOBK010000323.1:0-10841 GCA_964402275.1 uncultured Bauldia sp. | reverse complement strand
CGGCTGACCCACACGCTCGAAGTGGCGCAGATCGCACGCTCGCTCGCCCGCTCGCTCGGCTTCGACGAGGACCTCACCGAAGCCGTCGCCCTGGCGCACGATCTCGGGCATCCGCCCTTCGGCCATTCGGGCGAACGGGCGCTCGCGCGAATGATGGAGGAGCATGGCGGCTTCGATCATAACGTTCAGGCCTTGCGCGTCGTCACACGGCTTGAACATCGCTACCCGAACTTCGACGGCCTCAATCTGACCTGGGAGATGCTCGAGGGCCTTGCCAAGCACAACGGCCCGCTCACCGATCGTTCCGGCCGGTCCCTCTCGGCTGCCCCTCTGCCGCCGATCATTGTCGAACTCGACCGGTGGCAGGTCCTCCGCCTTGCCGACTTTGCTTCAGGCGAGGCGCAATGCGCCGCGATCGCCGACGACATTGCCTACAACGCGCACGACATCGACGATGGCCTGCGTGCCGGTCTCCTTGCCGTCGACCAGTTGACGGAGATTCCCGCCCTCGCGCTCCTCGCCGCCGGCATCGACCACGATTATCCCGGCCTCGGCCGCGAACGCCTTGCTCCCGAACTGGTGCGCCGCTTGATCAACTGGCTGGTTGAGGACGTCCTGACCGAAACCCGCCGCCGCCTTGCATCGATCGAGCCGTCCTCGGCCGACGGTATTCGCGCCGCCGCTCGCCCGACCGTCGCATTCTCCGCCGAGACGGCGGAGTCGGAAGCCGCGATCAAGCGGTACCTGTACGACCGGCTCTACTACAGCCCGCAAGTGGCCGACGTGATGGCGAAGGCCGAGCAGTTGGTGGTCGACCTGTTCCGGCGCTACTGGTCGGATTCCGACGCGCTGCCGCCGGCCTGGCGAGCGGGACTGGATCCGGACCGCGCCGACGACCGCGCACGACACATCGTCGATTTTCTTGCCGGCATGACCGACCGGTTCGCGTTGTCGGAGTACCAGCGCCTGTTTGACCGGCCTCCCGATTTCGGCTAGGCGCGGCCGAAATCGCTCGCCGGATTCCGCCAACCCTCATGAACGTCTTCGAGATCTTCGCCGACCGGATCAACGCGGCGGTCCGACGGGTCACCACCCAGTCGTTCGGCGTCGCCGATCCCGACACATCGCGGATTGTGGTCGAACCGCCGCGCGAGACCGCACACGGGGAACTGTCGACCAACGCCGCCATGGTGCTCGCCAAACCGCTGAGTGCCAGGCCGCGGGACTTGGCGGAATCGCTTGCCGAGGCGCTGCGCCGCGAGGACGACGTCACCAAAGTTGAAGTCGCCGGGCCCGGATTCATCAACCTCACGCTGGCCGCCGACTTCTGGCGCCGGTTCCTGGCCTCGGTGCTGACGCTCGGCACGAGTTACGGCCGAAGCGGAATCGGCAAGGGCGAACCGGTCAACGTCGAATACGTCTCCGCTAACCCGACCGGGCCACTCCATGTCGGCCATTGCCGGGGCGCCGTGCTCGGCGACGCAATCGCCAATCTGCTCGACGCTGCGGGATACAAAGTGACGCGGGAATTCTACATCAACGACGCCGGCGCCCAGGTCGACGCCCTCGCGCGCTCGGCCTTTCTCCGGTACCGCGAGGCGCTCGGCGAGGACATCGGCGAGATCCCGGACGGCCTCTACCCGGGCGGCTACCTCAAGTATGTCGGTGTGGCGCTGTCGGCCGGATACGGGCACGACCTGCTGAACTATCCCGAGGACCGCTGGCTGCCGGTCGCCCGCGATCTTGCGGTCGAGGCGATGATGCAGCTCATCACGGACGACCTCGCGACCCTCAACATCCGGCACGAAGTGTTCTTCTCGGAGCGCTCCTTGAGTGACGGGAAGGACCGGGTGGCCGAGGCCATCCGCTTCCTGGCGGAGAACGATCTTGTCTATGTCGGGCGGCTGCCGCCGCCCAAAGGGCAGCCGGACGAGGACTGGGAGGACCGCGAGCAGACGCTTTTCCGTTCGACCAGGTTTGGCGACGACGTGGATCGGCCGCTGACCAAATCCGACGGGACCTACACCTATTTCGCCGGCGACATCGCCTATCACTACGACAAATATCTACGTGGATTCAATAACATGGTTGACGTGCTCGGCGCCGACCATTCCGGCTACGTCAAGCGCATCAAAGCGGCCGTGACCGGCATGTCCGGCGGCAGGGCGAACGTCGACGTCAAGATTTGCCAGCTGGTGAAGCTGTTGCGCGGCGGCGCGCCAGCCAAGATGTCGAAGCGGGCCGGGGAGTTCGTTACGCTCCGCGACGTCGTCGACGAGGTCGGTCCCGATCCCGTCAGGTTCATGATGATCTACCGCAAGAGCGACGCGCCGCTCGATTTCGACTTCGAGAAGGTGACCGAGCAATCGAAGGACAACCCCGTTTTCTATGTCCAGTATGCCCACGCCCGCATTTGCTCCGTGTTCCGGCAGGCCGCGGCGGAAGGGCCGGATCTTGCCGCCGCCTTTCTCGCCGATCTCGCCGCGGGCCGCGTGGATGCCTCGTATCTCCGGCCTCTCGAAGATCCCGGCGAACTCGGGATTATCCGGCGCCTTGCCGACTATCCGCGAATCATCGATGGTGCCGTCTCAACGCGCGAACCGCACCGGCTCGCCTTTTACCTTTATGAATTGGCGGGCGACCTCCATGCCCAATGGAATCGCGGCAAGGAATCGCCCGGTTTACGTTTCGTTAACCGCGACCAAGTCACCTTGACCAAGGCTAGGTTGGCACTCATTCAAGCGGTGAAGTCTGTGTTGTCCTCAGGCCTCGCAATTCTGGGAGTGCACGCACCGGAGGAAATGCGTTAAGGCAGATTCTAGCCGCCACGGGGGCGGATGCGGCGTGGAGCGAGGGGTCAGCTCCAAGATGCGGATGGATGAACCCGATGACTGCGATGGCGCGCCCGAATCCGGCCGGCCGCGAGGCCGGCGAGGATTCCTACGAGGACGATCCGTTGGTTGAACTGGCGAGAATCGTCTCTGGCCGGCCCGGTTCGGCCGGAGCGCGTCGCCGTTCCGACTTCGACGAGGATTCTGGCCCCTCCGGCTTTCGCGAGGATTCCGGCATGACGGAGGCCGATCTGGCGCGGGACCTCGAGGCCGAATTGCTCAACGATCTGAGGTCGACCTTTGCCGCCGACGACGATCCCGAGGAGGTCGCCTATTACGACGAGCCGGACGATTCCCGCCCTTTGCGGCCCGCCGGCGCGGACGACGGAATGCGCCGCGATCTGGGCGGCGCCGAGAGCTATGACGATGCCGACGACGGTGGCTGGGACGAAGCCGACCCGGACATCGCCGGCAATGAGCGGTCGCTGAAGGACCTCCCCGAGCCGGACTTCGGCAGTTTCACGCTGCGCAACGACCCCGGACCTGCGTTCAATCCCAGCGCCCTGTCGGCCGACGATTACCCCGAGGCGGGGAGCGGCGCGCCCATCGGTTATTCCGACGAGGAGCCGCTGCTGGATCCCGAGCCGGAACCGGTCCGAGTCGAAGCGGTCCGCGACGCGTTCGCCGATCCGATGGATTGGGACCTTGACCCCCATCCGCACGTCGCCGAGTTCGCCGGGGGAAGGTCCGAACCGGGCTATTTCGATACCGCATACTCCTACGCCCGCGAGGACCCGCCGCAACGCAAGGCGTCCAGGGCCGCGGCACGGCACCGCGATCCGCGGCTCGACGCCGATCCGATGGGCGAAGCGCGCTACCGCCGCCGCCGGGGCCGGGGGCTGCTTCCGATTCTCGGCATCCTGGTGATCGTCGGGCTTGGGGCCGCGTCGGTGCTGATTCTGAGGGGCGGCAGCCCAAACCTCGAGCCGGCGGTGATCGCCGCCGATCCGGGCCCGACGCGCGTCTTTCCGGAACCGGTCGCTGCGGCGGAGCCCGACAATCTGGTGTTCAATCGCCTCAACCCCGAAGCGCCGCCGCCCGAGGAGAACCTTCGTCCGCCCGCCGAACCTCTCGCCGATCTCGGCGCGCCGCAAGCGAATGACGGCATAACGCAAATCCTGACGCCGGCCGAGCCCGGCGCCGTCGCCGACCCGGACCTTCCGCGCATGGTGCGAACGGTGACGGTTCTGACCGACGGAACGATCGTCAACAACCAGACGGCGCTTGCCGGCGGCGACGCGGCCGCAGCCAATCCCCCACCGGCCGACGCTCTGGTGGCCGAGCCCGCCGCCCCACCGCCGGCGAACATCGACCCGATCGCCGTCGCCGCCGTCGACCCGCCAGCCGCGGCGCCGGAACCGGCACCCGGGTTGGTGCCGCCGCCCGCCGATCCGGCACCGGCCGCCGCCGCGCCGCAGCCCGCACTGGCAGTGGCCAATCTCCCGACAGCCGCCGATCCGATCGCCCCGGGCTTCTACGTCCAGGTCACGGCCCAGGCATCCGAGCAGGCAGCCCGGACCCAGTTGCTCGACTTCCAGGCGCGGGTGCCGGGCCTCTTGGCAAACCGGCCGGCCATTATTCAGCGAGCGGAGCTGGAACAGGGCATCTTCTACCGCGTTAAATTGGGCCCGTTCGACGCCCGCGCCGATGCGATCGTCCTGCTGGAGAGCCTCCGGGCGGCCGGGATCGACGGATTCATTGCCGAGCACCGGTAAGGACGGGATTGTTTGGACGTCGGCTCTCGCGGGGGTCGAAAAACTGGCCCGCCGGCCCCATAATCGTGGACGGACTCCAGAGCGGCAATGGCGCTGAGCCGGATGGCTGATGGCTTCGCAAACGCAAGACCCTGATCTTTGGGAAGTCGACACCCCGCGGCCGGCAGACATGCTGGTGGTGGATGTTGACGGTTTCGAGGGGCCGCTGGACCTACTCCTCGACCTCGCGCGGAGCCAAAAGGTCGATCTCGCCCGGATTTCGGTTCTGGCCCTCGCCGAGCAATATCTGATGTTCATCGAGCGCAGCCGGCAACTGAAGCTTGAGCTCGCCGGCGACTATCTGGTGATGGCCGCGTGGCTGGCCTATCTGAAGTCGCGCCTTTTGCTGCCGGCGCCTTCAGAGGACGATGAGCCTACCGGAGAAGAGCTGGCCGCCGCGCTGGCGCTGCGGCTGAAGCGCCTCGAGGCGATGCGGAAGGCGGCACGGCATCTGGTCAATCGCGATCGTTTGGGCCGCGACGTTTTTGCCCGCGGCGAGCCGCAGATGCGGATCGAACGGAAGGGGAATTACCTGGCGTCGCAATACGACCTGCTCACCGCCTATGCCCGCCTCAGAAGGCGCAATGCGCATTCGGTAATCCGCCTTGCCAAGCGTGTGGTCTGGTCTCTTGTCGAAGCGCGCGAAGTCCTGACCTTGATGATCGGCAAGACCGCGGATTGGACGCCGCTGACGGTATTCATGTCGCCTTATTTGGCGGCGAGGGAGACGCGCCGGACCGTTGTCGCCTCATCGTTCGGCGCCACCCTTGAAATGGCCAGGGAGGGACAGCTTGAACTGCGCCAGGGAGCTACGTTCGGGCCGCTGATGATCCGGTCGTCGGGCGCCGGTGCGCGCCAGCAGGGGGCAACCAATGGCTGAGCAGGGGGTCGTGCGGCTTTTCCCGGTCCCGGAACCCAAGGATCTGGGCGGCGACGTGGTCCATCTCCGGACGCTCGAGGCGATCATTTTCGCATCTTCCGAGCCGGTGCCGGAGGCCGAGCTTCGCAAACGCCTGCCCGACGGCGCCGACTGCGGCGCGCTGCTGGCCGAGCTCCAGCGGTTTTACGCCGCGCGCGGCGTCAATCTCGTCAAGGTCGCCGGCGGCTGGGCGTTCCGCACCGCGCCCGATCTTGCCGCATTGATGACCCGCGAGATCACCGAGCAGCGGCGGCTGTCCCGCGCCGCTTTGGAGATGCTGGCGATCATCGCCTATCACCAGCCGGTGACGCGGACCGAGATCGAGGACATTCGCGGTGTCACCACCAGCAAGGGAACGCTCGATCTCCTGATCGAGATCGGCTGGGTCAGGATCGCCGGCCGCCGCCGAGTGCCCGGACGCCCGGTCACCTACGGCACGACCGACGCGTTTCTGGAGCATTTCGGGCTCGACCGCGTCTCCGATTTGCCGGGGATCGACGAACTTGCGGCCGCCGGGCTTTTGGAGAAGAACCTCGCTCGCCTCCCCGATGAGCTTGATCTCCTCGGCGACGATGCCGGTGACGAAGGCGAGGACGGCGCCGATGACCGGGGTGAGGACGGCGCCGACGATAGCGGCTATCTTGAGGACGACCGCGAGGACGAGACCGGGGCCTGATCCGCAACGATCGTCACCATCGAGTAGTCGGAATTGAGTATCTCCACGCCCTCATCGACGACATTGCGCCCGCCCTGGCGCCGCCGCGGGCGAGCGGGCGCCGCCATCGCCGCCCGTGTCACGCTCGAGGCCGTCACGCATGATTTCGAGGGCGTTCCATCGATCCGCGGCGTCGACCTGACCGTCGAGCCGGGCGAAATCGTCTGCCTGCTCGGCGAATCCGGCTGCGGCAAGACCACGCTGCTGCGCATCGCGGCCGGCCTTGAACGCCCACGGTCGGGGCGGGTGCTGCTGAACGACCTCGAAGTGGCGGGGCCGAAGACATTCCTCGCGCCCGAGAAACGCGGCGTCGGCCTGATGTTCCAGGATTACGCGCTGTTCCCGCAGATGACGATCCTGGCCAATGTGATGTTCGGCCTTCGCGCGCTGTCGCGCACCGATGCCGAGAAGGAGGCCTTGCGGGTCCTCGAACGGGTGGGGCTCGAGCGCTACGCCAATGACTACCCGCACATCCTTTCAGGCGGCGAGCAGCAGCGCGCGGCGCTTGCCCGGGCGATCGCGCCGCGTCCCTCTGTGCTCCTGATGGACGAGCCGTTCTCCGGCCTCGACCGGCGCCTGCGGGAGAGCGTCCGCGAGGAGACGCTGACAATTCTGCGTGAGACGCGGGTGACCACGATCCTGGTGACACACGACCCGGAGGAAGCGATGGAGCTCTCCGATCGCATCGCGCTGATGCGGAAAGGGCGCGTCGTCCAGATCGGGCCCGCCGAGGAACTCTATCGCCGTCCGGTCGATCTCGAGGCGGCGCGGTTCTTCTGCAACATCAACGAAGTGGAGGGCGAGGTTGCATCGGGTTCGATGGCGACGCCGCTTGGCCTATTTGCCGCCCCCGACTTGCCGGACGGCGCGGCGGTTGCGGCGATCCGGCCGCAGGGCATCCGCGTGAATGGCGGCCCGGGCGGCATTCCCGGTCGCGTCGTGGAGCGGCATTTCCTCGGCGAGGTGGATCTGATCGAACTGATGGTCGACGGCCTCGAGGCGCCGGTGATGGCGCGAATGCGCGGGGATTCCGGCCTCGAAGCCGGCTCCGAGATCGCAATCAGCGTTAACCTGGACGATGTGCTGCTATTTGCCAAGGTGCCGGATTAGGCCTACATCTGCCTCGAGCGACCATGTGAAGACGGCGCGGAAACGTAGGCGCGCCGCCACTTCCGGAGGACGAAATGGGATTCGGTAGCATTTGGCCATGGCTCATTGTTCTCGCCGTTGTCCTGCTGCTGTTCGGGCGCGGAAAGGTGTCGGAGCTGATGGGCGACGTCGCCAAGGGCGTCAAGAGCTTCCGGCGCGGCCTGTCGGACGATGAAGAGACCGCGAGGATCGAGCAGGCGAAGGCGGAGCCGGTGAACAGGACCAACACCGACGAGCGCACCAACGCCGGCTAGCTGCCGGCGGCTGTCCTCGACGGCGGCCTGGAGAACGGACGATGTTCGGCCTCGGCTGGACCGAAATACTCGTGATCGCGGCGATTGCCGTCCTTGTCGTGCCACCCAAGGACCTTCCCGGTTTGATGCGGACGGTTGGCCAGGGCATCGGCAAGATGCGGCGGATGGCGGGCCAGTTCCAGCGCGAGCTCGAAACGGCTGTGCGCGACGAGGAACTCGACAAGCTCCGCAAGCAGATGAGCGACATCGGGCGTGACACCGATCGGCAGCTGCGCGCGGCGGCGAACCCGAAGGCACTGACCGACCTCAGCCGAAAGGTCGAGGAGGTCGGCCGCGATACCAACCGTGAGGTGCGGGAGGCGGGGACGGGACCGAGGCCGCGCGCCGCGACCGTCCAGGCGTCCGAGCCGGGGGGCGGGCCAGCGATGACGCCGTTGCCCGACGTCAAGGCCCCGCTCGGCGGCGACGCTGCGTCGGACGAACCGCGGGTTGCCCCGGCCGCCGCGGCGAAGCCATGACGACGACCGAAAAAGCCCAGGAACCGGGCAAGCCGGACGCGGCGGAAGACGAGGTCGAAAAAAGCCGCGCGCCGCTCCTGTCGCACATTGTCGAGCTGCGCAGCCGGTTGATGAAGTCGATCGTCTTCATCCTGATCGCCTTCGTCGGCTGCTTCGCGATTTCAGGGACGATCTACAACCTCTTGATCCTGCCATACGAATGGGCGGCCGGGTCCGATGCCGACATCCGGCTGATCTTCACCGCGCCGCAGGAGTTTCTGATCACCAGGATCAAGCTCGCCTTTTTCGGCGCGCTTTTCCTCGCCTTCCCGATCGTTGCGACGCAGATCTACAAATTCGTCGCGCCCGGCCTCTACAAGAACGAGCGGAAGGCGTTCCTGCCGTTCCTGGTCGCGACGCCGATCCTGTTCCTCGTCGGCGCGGCGGTTGTCTATTTCGCAATCATGCCGTTGGCGATGGGCTTCTTCCTCGGCATGGAGCAACCCGGCGGGAACGGCCAGGCCACGATCGAGCTGTTGCCGCGGGTGAGCGAGTATCTCGGCCTGATCATGGTGCTGATCTTCGCCTTCGGGCTCTGCTTCCAGCTGCCGGTGGTGCTGATCCTCCTCGCCCGCGCGGGCATCGTCAGCGCCTCGAGCCTCCGCACCGGCCGCCGCTACGCGATCGTCGGCGCCTTCGTCGCCGCTGCCATCCTGACGCCGCCGGACATTCCGAGCCAGATCGGCCTCGCGATCCCGACGATCCTCCTCTACGAGCTGTCGATCTGGGCCGTCCGCATCGTCGAGAAGCGGCGCGCCGTGGCCGAGGCCGCCCGCGCCGCCGGGGCAGAGGCGTAGGCGCGCGGCACTGATCGTAATCCACCGAGTCTCCTCCCGTACGTCCCTGCCTTGAGCCGGGACCCATTGGCCCGGCCGCAACGTGCCGTGATCGCCATTGCGCCCCGGGTAAAGCCCCGGGCGTCCGGTGGAGAGCCTGCAAGGCGAGGCACATGACGCGCGCCCGCGCCTTGCGTATAAGGCGCGCGCCGGCCTTTCCCGCGGATTCGCCTCCATGCTCGACATCAAATGGATTCGGGAGAACCCCGACGCCCTCGACGCGGCGCTCCGGAACCGCGGCTCCGAGCCGGCGGCGGCTCGGTTGATCGCGCTCGACGATGCGCGGCGGAAGCACATCGCGACGCTGCAGAAAGCGCAGGGGCAGCGGAACACCGCGTCGAAGGAGATCGGCAAGGCGAAGGCGTCGGGCGACGACGCGAGGGCCGAGGCGCTGATCGCCGAGGTGGCGAAGCTGAAGGCCGAGCTGCAGTCGGGGGAGGAGAAGGAGCGCGAGCTCGACAAGGCGCTCACCGACGCGCTCGCCGAAATTCCCAATGTTCCGGCCGCCGACGTTCCAGTCGGGCCGGACGCCGCCGCCAATGTCGAGGTTCACAGGCGGGGCGAGCCGCGCGGCTTCGACGGCTTCGCGCCGAAGGAGCATTTCGAGCTCGGCGAGGCGCTGGGCGGGATGGATTTCGAGACGGCGGCGAAGCTCTCCGGCTCGCGCTTCGTGGTGCTGAAGGGCCAGCTCGCGCGCCTCGAACGCGCGCTCGGCCAGTTCATGCTCGATCTGCAGACCGGCGAGCACGGCTATGTCGAAGTGGCACCGCCGCTGCTGGTACGTGACGAGATGCTAAGGGGGACGGGACAGCTTCCAAAGTTTCGCGACGACCAGTACGTCGCTTACACGCAGCCTGTGTTTGAGGGTGAGCTTCGGGACGCACGCAACGAGGAACGTGCCCTTGCATTGGAGGAGTTCGGCGAAAAGGGGCAGGACTTCGCCAAGGCGAACATCACGATCAGCTTCGAACTGGTTGAAGGGCACCCCGAGCGCCGCTGGCTCATCCCGACCGCCGAAGTCCCGCTCACCAACCTCGTTCGCGAATCCATCGTCGCCGAGGACGCGCTGCCGCTCCGCTTCGCCGCGCTGACGCCGTGCTTCCGCTCCGAGGCCGGCGCCGCCGGTCAGGACACGCGCGGCATGATGCGCCAGCATCAGTTCGACAAGGTGGAGCTGGTCGCGATCACGACGCCGGAGCGGTCGGTCGAAGAGCACGAGCGGATGCTCGCCTGCGCCGAGGACGTGCTGAAACGGCTCGATCTCCACTACCGCGTGATGACGCTTTCGACCGGCGACATGGGCTTTGCCGCCGAGAAGACCTGGGACATCGAGGTCTGGCTGCCGGGGCAGGGGCGCTATCGCGAGATCTCGTCGGTCTCGCGCTGCGGCGATTTCCAGGCGCGGCGGATGGACGCCCGCTACCGCGATTCCGGCGGCAAGGTCCGTCACGTCCATACGTTGAACGGCTCGGGCGTCGCCGTCGGCCGCGCGCTGATCGCCGTCATGGAGACCTGTCAGAACCCCGACGGTTCCGTCACCGTTCCGTCGGTTTTGGCGCCCTATATAGGCGGGATCGAACGGATCGGGCCGTGACTCCGGCGAGTGATTTGCCAACGTCCTTGATCGGCCTAAATTGCCGCCATGCGAATTCTCATCACCAATGACGACGGCATCGACTCGCCGGGCCTTGCCATTCTCGAGCGGGTGGCAGCCATTTTCGCCGACGATGTCTGCGTGGTCGCGCCCGAATCCGACCAGAGCGGCC
>CAYOBK010000322.1:0-2853 GCA_964402275.1 uncultured Bauldia sp. | reverse complement strand
CGGCGGTCGGCTCGGAACGATTGCCTCTGATCTTCCGCGTCAGCCGGTCAAGGGCATCGTCGGTGTCGCCATCGGCTTCTTCTCCACCTTGATGGGCATCGGCGGCGGGATGCTCAACAACACGTTCATGACGCTCTACGGCCGATCGATGCTGCAGGCTGTCGCGACCTCCTCCGGCGTCGGCGTGCTGATATCCGTGCCGGCCATGCTCGGCTATGTCTGGGCAGGGTGGAGCAACCCGGATTTGCCTCCGGCTTCGCTCGGCTTTGTCAGCCTCGCCGCGGTGGCGCTGATGATTCCAGCGACGATCCTCGCGGCGCCGTTCGGCGTTCGAATCGCGCACGCGCTCAACCGTCGCTACCTCGAGCTCGGCTTTGGCCTGTTCCTTCTTGTGGTTGCCGCGCGCTTCGCCGCCAGTCTTTTCTGACGACGTTTACGGCGTCAGCACCAATTGCCTGCCCGAGAAGGTGAAGCTGCTGAGCCCCCGGAGGAAATTGAGTCCGAGCAGGCTCGTTTCCAGCGCTCCGTCCTCGGCGACCAGTGCCGCTACGCGCCGCTGCTCGATCGGTCCGATCGCCAAACGATCAAGGATAACCGGAGCCGCACGCGCGGTCCCGTTGGCGGTCGCCACCTCCACGACATAACGGAGCGACCGCGTCGGGATCCCGGCCAGCCGCGCATCCTCGAGCGTCAGCGTGACCACGGACGCTCCGGTGTCCACCAGCATCTCGATCGGCGCGTTGTTGACGGTCGCGACCGCGATGAAGTGATTCGAACGGGGCGCTTGGCTGATCACCACGGTTCCGCCTTCGATCGTCTGGCGCGATTGCGGGTCGGGGGGAAAGATCTCGGCCGAGACGCGCTCGAGCACGGCTCCGAGCTCGTCGCGATAGGTGTATCCGACGACCGCAACTACGGCGATCACGGCCCAGATCAGGGCGTAGCGCGCCGCACGCGCGAAGGAACCGCGGCCGAACAGGCCGATCGCGACAAACGCCAGCAGGGCGACGAGGAACGCAGCTTGCGCAATCCGGCTGCCGCCGAGACCGGCGGCCGGTTCCGGCGAATCGCGCATCAGAAGAAGGACGACCGCCAGTCCGACCAGGCCGAGAACGGCCCAGACGAAGGCCGAACCACGCATTTCGGAAACCTCTCGCCGCTGACATTCAGCGGCGAGAGTTGTGTCACAAATGCGGCTGGCTAGCCATGCCGCCAGCGCAACCCGCCGCCGTCGCCGCTCGGCACGCGCGGCGGCTCAAGGTCGATGGGGCGGTTCGGCTTGCGCGGAACGCGGTTGGGTTCATCGGCCTGCCGGTCGACTTCGGTCCCATCCGGAGCGACTTTGACGCCCGACCGGTTGAAGCCGTCCTCGTCGGTCATCGGGTCGCGGTGGCCATGGCTCATCGACGCGCGGCGCCAGCGTTCCACGACATTGGCGACCATCCCGGTGTCGACCCGGCGTCCGACGGTGGTGTCCGCCTGTCCCGCCGTGCTGCTTCGCGGCAGCAGTTCCTGTGGCAATTCGCCGAAGCGGAGCCTCGTCGGAAGCGCGACGCCCTCACCGAAGGCAAACACCTCCCGTGTGCCGAGCGCCGGCACGAAGGCGAGGAGGCCGGCGGCCGCGTCCGAGACCGCCGAGCGGACGATCTCCTGGTCGTGGTCGTTGGCCATGCGCATCGCAAACAGCGTGCTGCACTGCGACACGATGGTCGCGTCGAGTTCGGCGGGCCGCTGCGTGATCAGCCCAAGATAGACGTTGTATTTGCGGCCTTCCTTGGCGATGCGGGAGATCGCCTTCTTGGTCGGCCCGAATCCGATCGTCTTGTCGGCCGGCGCATAGCGGTGTGCCTCTTCGCAGACCATCAGGATCGGCATCGCGCCGCCGCTCCACAGGCCGAGCTCGAACGCCATACGGCAAAGCACCGACACCACCGAATCGACAACCTCGGCCGGGAACCCGGCGAGCTGCATCACCGTCACCGGGCCGGTACTGTCCGGCAGGTTGAAGAGTTCGCTCAGCACCTCGACCATGGTGTCGCCGCCGACATTGGCGTTGTGGAACATGAACCGGTAGCGCGGATCGTTGCTGATGGTCTCGATCCGTGTCAGGAGGCGCGAATAGGTCGCGAGCGTGGACTTGTTCTCCAGCTTGCCCATCCGCTCGTCGATCGTCGAGATGACGTCGCCCATCCGGTAGGGAACCGGCGTATCGACCGTGTAGCCCGGCCCATCCACCCCGTGCTTGCGAAGCCGCGGCCGCAGCGCTTCGCGCTCGCCGGCGAAGCGGTTCTTTGCTTCGGTGATCGCGTTGGCAAGGACCTCGACCTCAGCCTCGACGCCCGGCCTGGCGCGGAAGATGACGTCGACCATCTCCTCGAAATTGAACAGCCAGTGCGGGAGCCGCAGATTTGCCGGTGTCTGAACGTTGGCGCGGTCGCCGAAGCAGGCACCATACTCGTTGTGCGGGTCGATCAGGAAAACTCGCTGATAGGGGCGGGCGCGAAGGATCTCGCGGAGGATCAGGGCGACCCCGCTCGATTTTCCGACGCCGGTGGTGCCGAGCACCGCGAAATGCTTGTGCAGCATTTCGTCAACGTCGATATATGCGCCGATGCTGGGGTCCTGCGACAGATGGCCGATATTGATCGTCTTCGGCCCGGAGACGTCATAGATGAGCCTCAGATCGGCGCTGCTGAGAATATCGATCGGCGCGCCGATGACCGGATACTCGCGGATGCCGCGCTGGAACCGGTCGGATTCACCCGGTGCGCCGCGTGCGATCTCGCCGAAAAGGTCGACATCGGCCGTCGTTCGGCTCTTCGTTTCGCCTTCCTGACGATTGACGGCCGTCAC
>CAYOBK010000321.1:0-2608 GCA_964402275.1 uncultured Bauldia sp. | reverse complement strand
GCCTCGTTCGATCAGTTCAAGAATTTCGCCGAGCGCGGCGATACATTCCGCAATCTCGTCAAGGAATATAAGGCGAAAGGCGGCAAGGCGGCCGACTGATGGTCAGCCGCGCCGATCGGAGCGCCTTCGCCGAATGGTGGTGGACGGTCGACAAGCCCTTGTTGACCGGCCTCATCGTATTGCTCGTCGGCGGCGTGGTCCTGTCGCTCGGCGGCAGCCCGGCTGTCGCAGAGCGGCTCGGCTATGACAGTTTCCATTTCGTCACGCGGCACCTGATCTTTTTTCTGCCGACGGTGGTGCTGCTGATCGGCGTCTCGTTCCTGACGCCGCGGTTGGTCCGCCGACTGTCGCTGATTCTCTTTGTCGGGATGATCGGGCTGATGCTGCTGACGTTTATCGCCGGCGTCGAAGTCAACGGCTCCCGGCGGTGGATCGACGTCGCCGGGTTTTCGCTCCAGCCGTCCGAGTTCCTCAAGCCGGCCTTCATCGTCATCTGCGCGTGGCTGTTTACCGAGCACGCCAGAAACGCCGAGATCCCGGGCAATATGATGGCCCTGCTGCTGCTGGTGGTCGTCGTTACCCTGTTGATCTTGCAGCCTGATTTCGGCCAGACCATTCTAGTTGCGATCAGCTGGGGCGCACTCTTCTTTCTCTCCGGCATGCCGTGGAGCTGGATCGCGGTTATCGCGGGCATGGCGACGGTGGGCGTCTTTGCCGCCTATACGTCGATCCCGCATGTCGCCGGCCGGATCGACCAGTTCCTTAATCCGGCCGCAGGCGATACCTATCAGATCGACACCGCGCTCCAGGCCTTCGTCAACGGCGGCTGGCTCGGCGTCGGACCAGGGGAGGGCACGGTAAAGCGCGTTCTCCCGGATGCCCATACCGACTTCATCTTCGCCGTGGCCGCCGAAGAATTCGGGGTGATCGTTTGCCTTGCGCTCGTGGCGATCTTCGCCTTCGTCGTCATCCGCGGCCTGACGCGAAGCCTTCGTCTGCCCGATCCGTTCACCAGGGTCGCAGCGGCCGGGCTGGTGATCCTGTTCGGCGTCCAATCGGTGATCAACATGGCGGTCAATCTCAACCTGATGCCGTCGAAGGGCATGACCTTGCCGTTCATCTCCTATGGCGGCTCGTCGATGCTCGCGATCGCCGCCGGCATGGGTCTCGTCCTGGCGCTGACGCGGCAGAGCCCCGGCGTCGTCCGCTCACGCCGCCGATTGTCCGCTGCGGCGGGCGTGCCCGACATCGTCTGAGCCCTTCATGGCCGGCACGATCCTGATCTGCGCCGGCGGGACCGGCGGGCATCTCTTTCCGGCCGAGGCGGTGGCGCGGGTGCTGGCGGAGCGCGGCTGGCGCATCGAACTCGTCACCGACCACCGCACGCGCGACTATGGCGGCGACTTCCCGGCGGCCGAAACGCATATCGTCTCCTCGGCGACGCCGTCGGGCCGCGGTCTTGCCGGGAAGGCGGGCGCGGCCTTGAAACTATCCGGCGGAACGCTCCGTGCGCTTCGCCTTTTCGGGCGGATCAAGCCGGCCGCTGCCGTCGGCTTCGGCGGCTATCCCACCGTGCCGCCGATCCTCGCCGCGCGGCTTCGCGGCGTGCCGACGATCATCCATGACCAGAACGCCGTGCTCGGCCGCGCCAACCGGTTGCTCGCGCGTTTTGCCGACCGCATCGCTACCGCGAGCAAGGCGCTGCAGCTGCCGGAACGCCATGCCGCCAAGGCAGTCCTGACCGGCAATCCGGTCCGGCCGGCGGTCCGGAACGCGAAGTCCGCCTATCGTCCGCCGGAACCGGACGGTCCGATCCGGATCGCCGTTTTCGGCGGCAGCCAGGGGGCACGCTTTCTTTCGCGGATCGTGCCCGCCGCCATCGGGATTCTGAGGCCGGAACTCATAGCCCGCCTTCGAATCACCCAGCAGTGCCGGCCGGAGGATCTCGCCGAAGTCGAGGCGGAATACCGCCGGATCGGGGCCAAGGCGAAGCTTGCCACATTCTTCGCCAATCTGCCGGCGATTATTGCCGACAGCCATCTGGTGATTTCCCGCTCCGGTGCTACCACGGTGGCGGAACTCGGAGTGATCGGCCGGCCTGCGATTCTCATTCCCCTGCCGGGCTCGATCGATCAGGACCAGCGGGCCAATGCGGCGATTCTGGCCGATGCCGGAGGCGGCTGGGCCCTGGATGAAAGGACGCTGGATGCGCCCGAGATGGCGACGGTCATGACAGATCTGTTCGATCATCCCGAGAAGCTCGCCACTGCGGCCGCCGGCGCGGCGAGGACCGGCGTTGCCGACTGCGCGGAGCGGCTTGCCGACCTCATCGAGGAAGTTGCCGCCGCAAGAGCGAAGGGGGCCAACGCATGAAGATGTCGCGTGATCTCGGGGCGATCCACTTCGTCGGCATCGGCGGGATCGGCATGAGCGGCATTGCCGAGGCGCTGTTGACGCTGGGCTACACCGTCCAGGGCTCCGACGTCGCCGAGAACGCCAATGTCCGGCGTCTTCGCGAGAAAGGCGTTCGCGTCACAATCGGGCATTCGCCGGGAAATATCGGCGACGCCGAGGTCGTCGTCGTGTCGTCGGCGATCAAGCGCGACAC
>CAYOBK010000320.1:0-13776 GCA_964402275.1 uncultured Bauldia sp. | reverse complement strand
GACGGCGTTCCGGACCTTCTTCAGGTCGTTGATCGCCTTCACATAGGGCGCGTGGACGGCCCACTCGATCGCCGGCATGACGTGCCGGACGCGCTGGTAGAGATGCGCCGTGTCGCGGGCGACCTCCCTGGTGTAGTCGAGCGGCGGCGCCGGCAGCCTCTCCTCCGGGGCGGCGGCAGTCCCACCCGGCGTCACAAGGACATCATCCATCGTCTCTCCCCCATCCCTTGCGGGCGTAGCGATGATATACTCACACTGAGTATATGTAATCCATCCGGGTGCGCTGCAAGCCAGCCCCTCTCTCATCCGGCAACTATAAGCGGGACGCCGGGCCGTGGAAAGCGCGGGATTGCCGCGGCGGAGCGGCCCGCGCCCGAGCTCAGGGAAGCCACTTCGTCATCGCCGGGCTTGACCCGGCAATCCATGCGGCCGCTCAGCAGATCGGAGAGGAGGAATGGACCACCTGGTCAAGCCCGGTGGTGACGAGATGAGGAGCTGAGGTCAGCCCTCCACCCGCGAGAAATCCGCCACCGTCAGCATCGCCTCGCGGATGCGGTTGAGGAGGCGGAGGCGGTTGCGGCGAACGGTCGGGTCCTCGACGTTGACGCGGACCTTGTCGAAAAAGGCGTCGACCGGAGCGCGCAGGGCGGCCAGCGCCGTCATCGCGGCGGCGAAATCCTCGGCGGCGATGGCGGCGGCCGCGCCCTTCTCCGCCGCCTCGATCGCGCGGTTGAGGGCGATCTCTTCCGGCTCGGCGAGAAGCTTTGCATCGACCGCGCCGGAATATTCCTTGCCGGACTTCTTCTCCTCGTCGCGGATGATGTTGATCGCGCGGCGGTAGCCGGTCAGGAGATTCTGCCCGTCCTCAGTATCGAGGAAGGCGCCGAGCGCCTCGACGCGGCGGACGATCATCAGGAGGTCGTCCTGGTTGCCGAGCGCGAAAACGGCATCGACGAGATCGTGCCGCGCGCCCTGCTCGCGCAGTTGCACCTTCAGGCGGTCGGCGAAGAAGGCGAGGAGGTCGGCACCAACGTGCGACTCCATGACCTTGACCTGCTGAGATGGGGTTAAGCGGAAGTAGTCGGGCGGAAGATCCTTCTCGCTGCCGCTCATTTCGATTTGGCCGATTTGGTGAAATGCGGCGGCGAAGACTAGATTGAGTGCGAGGCGCAGGTTGCTCTCCAGCATGATTCTGATGACACCGAGCGCCGCCCGCCGCAGCGCATAGGGGTCCTTCGAGCCGGTCGGCTTCTCGTCGATCGCCCAGAAGCCGACGAGCATGTCGAGCTTGTCGGCGAGCGCGACGGCGATCGCCACCGGATCGGACGGGACCGCATCGCCCGGTCCCTGCGGCTTGTAGTGTTCCGCGATCGCCGCGGCGACGGATGCGTCCTCGCCCTGCCCTTCGGCGTAGTAGCGGCCCATCAGGCCCTGCAGTTCGGGGAACTCGCGGACCATCTCGGTCGCGAGGTCGGCCTTCGCGAGCGATGCGGCGCGGGCAGCGTTCTGCGGGTCGGCGCCGACGACCGGCGCGATTTCCCGCGCGAGACGGACGATCCGCTCCACCCGCTCGCCCTGCGTGCCGAGCTTCTCGTGGAACACGACGTCGGTCGCGGCGAGCTTCGCCATGCGCTGGTCGAGAGGCTTCGCAAGATCGAGCCCGAGCCGCTGCGCCGCGGCTCGCATCGGCTCGCTGTCGTGGTCCGGCAGCGGCTTCCGGTCGGTGTCCCAGAAATGCCGCGCGTCGGCGAGCCGGGCGCGGATAACCCGCTCGTTGCCGGCGACGATCGCCTTGCCGCCGTCGCTTGCCTCGATGTTCGCGACCATGACGAAACGGTCGGCGAGCTTGCCGGTGGCGGGATCGCGGAGGACGAAGCATTTCTGATTGGCGCGGATGGTGGCGCGGACGACCTCGGACGGAAGGTCGAGGAACGCGCGGCCGAAGGAGCCGACGAGCACCACCGGCCATTCGTTGAGGCCGGCGACTTCTTCGGCGAGCGCCTCATCCTCGATCAGTTCGAGGCCGAGCGCGAAGGCGCGTTCGCGGGCGTCGTTGAGGATAATGTCCTTCCGCCGGTCGGCGTCGAGCACGACAAAGGCCCTCTCCAGCGCCGACTGGTAGTCGTCGAAGCGGCGGACCGTGATCGGCCCGGGCGCCATGAAGCGATGGCCGAAGGTCGTGTCGCCGGCGGTGACGCCGTCGACCTCGAACCGGATCACCGCCGGATCTTCCGTCTCGGGGCCGAAAGTGGCGACGATCGCGTGCAGCGGGCGCACCCATCGGAGCCAAGTCTTCACGGTGACTGGCTTACCGCCGTCAGTGACCAGTTCGCCCTTCTCGGTGACGGGCTCTTCGTGTGCTTCGCCCCAGCGCATCGATTTCGGCCCGGGGAATTCGCGGATGATCTTCGGCAGCGCTTCGGCAAGCATCGCCTCGGCGGCGACGCCCGGCTTCGCGACAACGGCAACGTAGAAGTCGCCCTTCTTCGGATCCGACTGTACCTTTGCCTCGCCGACGGAAGTCAGCCCGGCCGCCTTGAGGAAACCGGCGATCGCCTGCGGGGGCGCGTCGACACGCGGGCCCTTCCGCTCCTCGCGAAGGTCGGGCGAGCGCGCCGGGATGCCCGATACGGTCAGCGTCAGGCGGCGCGGCGTCGCGAAAGCCTTGGCGCCCTCATAGAGGAATCCCGCCTCGACCAGTGCGCCGGTGACGAGGCGGCGAAGATCGTCCGCCGCCTTCCGCTGCATGCGTGCGGGTATTTCCTCCGAGAGAAGCTCGAGAAGCAGGTCGGGCATCGGGTCGCGTGGCCCTCTGGGAACGGAAGTCGTGAACACCCGACTTCCCGGCGACCCGTGACTAGTCGGTTCCGCCGCCGCTGTCATCCGGCGTATGGCGCCGATGTTGCGACTTACGCGACGGCGCGGCCGAACTTCGCCGGCGCCGGACCGAGGCGGCCGGCGACCGACATCATCTTCGCGCCGAGGCTGATGTCGGAAATCGCGTCATCGAAGCGGTCGGGCGCAACCGGCCGGCCGAAGTAGAAGCCCTGGAAGAGGTTGCAGCCGTCTTCGAATAGAAGGCGCACTTCCTCCTCGCGCTCGGCGCCCTCCGCCACGACCTTGGCGCCGAGGCCGCGCGCCAGGGCGATCAGTGCCGAGGCGATCGCGTGGAGACTCGGCGCGCGATCGACGCCGGCCACGAATTCGCGATCGATCTTCAACTTGTCGAAGGGCAGCGTCCGCAGGTAGCTCATGTTCGAATATCCGGCACCGAAACCGTCAATAGCGACACGAATGCCGCAGTCGCGGAGCTGGCCGAAGATTCTGGCGGTCACGTCGCGGTCGCGCATCGCCAAGGTCTCGGACAGCTCGATCTCGAGCCGGTCGGGCGACGCGCCGGCGTCGCCAAGCGCCTCCATGATAACGCCGGGAAGCTTCGGATCGACGAACTCGCGCGCCGACAGGTTGATGGCGAGGCCGAGGACGTCATGCTTCGCAGTGTCCCATGCTTTGAGTTGGGCGCAGGCGGCGCGGATCACCCAGTGGCCGATGCCGTCGATGAGCCCGCTCGACTCGGCAACGGGGATGAACTCCCGGGGCAGCAACAGGCCCCGACCGGGATGCTGCCAGCGGATGAGCGCCTCGGCGCCGACTGCGCGGCCAAGGTTGAGGTCGATCACCGGCTGCAGATGAAGGCGAAACTCGCCGGCGCCGATGGCACGGCGGAGCTCCTGCGCGGTGACGCGCGACTCCGCGGCGCGCGGCGCCGAGATCGAGGTGTCGCCGATGAAGCCGGCCGCCTCCCCGCCGCCGGCCGCGGCGAGCGCGGCGTCGAGGTCGGTGAGCGTGCCGAGCGCATCGGCCATCAGCGTGCCGGCCTCATCGGTGTAACCATCCGGCAGGACCGGCAATTCGCGCCTGGTGCGGTAGGCGCGAAAAGCCGAGGATGTCATGACGATCGGCCTCAGCAGCCCGCTCAGCGCCCAGAGCGTGAGGCCGGCGCCGATCGCCGTGGCCGCCAGGACCACCCCAATGGCGTCGCCGGCCGCGCCGCCTTCCGGCGTCGCCCGAAGGACGAGGAAGCCGACCAGCGCCAGCAGCGGGACGGCCGTTCCGAGAATCGCTATCGCCAAAATCTTGGCGCGGTAGCTCAACCCGCGAAAACGCGACGAGAACCGGTACAGAGCCAGACTACGCACAAAACACCCCCAGCAGGCCGAAGGCGAGTGTGCCGGATTATGGTAAACAAACCGGTGAAGAACGTGCCTACGAAACCGTTAAGGCGATCGGATCATGCGCCGCCGGCTTCGGTCGCGAGCCAAGCTTCGCCGCAAGCTTTGGCCAGTTCTCGCACGCGCAGAATGTAGCTCTGCCGCTCGGTCACCGAGATCACGCCACGGGCGTCGAGCAGATTGAAGGCGTGGCTTGCCTTGATGCACTGATCATAGGCCGGCAGCACCATGATGCCGCCTCTGGCGTCGTCGCCCGCCGCGAGCAACGCCTTGCACTCCTCTTCCGCGTCCTTGAAGCGCTGGAACAGAAGGCCGACATCGGCGGCCTCGAAATTGTGGCGGGAATATTCCCGTTCCGCCTGAAGGAAGACGTCGCCATAGGTGACACGCGCGGCGCCGCTCCGGCCGTTGAAATTGAGGTCGTAGACGTTCTCGACGCCCTGGACGTACATCGCCAGGCGTTCGAGACCGTAGGTCAATTCACCGGAAACCGGGGCGCATTCCTGGCCCGCGACCTGCTGGAAATAGGTGAATTGCGACACCTCCATGCCGTCGCACCAGCATTCCCAGCCAAGTCCCCAGGCGCCGAGCGTGGGGCTTTCCCAATCGTCCTCGACGAACCGGACGTCGTGGAGATGGAGATCGACGCCAATCGCCTCGAGCGATCGGAGATAGAGATCCTGCAGGTCGGCCGGGCTCGGCTTCAGGATCACCTGGAACTGGTAATAATGCTGCAGGCGGTTCGGATTCTCGCCATAGCGGCCGTCGGTCGGACGGCGGCAGGGCTGAACATAGGCCGCCTTCCACGGCTTCGGCCCGAGCGACCTGAGCGTCGTCGCCGGATGGAACGTCCCCGCCCCCATCTCCAGGTCGTAGGGCTGAAGGATGACGCAGCCGTAATCCGCCCAATAGGATTGGAGAGTCAGGATCAGATCCTGAAACGAGCTGCGCGGGTCGGGTTTGGAGGGCGGCACGAGCGACCTTCGGCGAGATGAAGCATGCGGGCTACGCGGGCCTCCTGCCGAGGTCAAGCGGCGAGGGGTCGCCCTAGTCCCGATCGGTGGGCCGGTAGATTCCTGTGTCCGGATCGCGTTCCAGCGTCGTTGCATCGCGCTTCGGCGGGACCGAAGGCTGCCGTTTGCCCGCCAGCGCGGGCGCGAAATTCCGCCACAACAGCCAGCCGACAAGCGCGGCCAGCGCAAGAAGTGCGAGTTGGCTCATGTCGATCCTACAGTCCGAAGCGCCGCCAGTGCGCCTGTTCCTCCAAGGCCTGGATCATTGCACCAACCGGGTCGGGCCTCAAGCGACTTGCCGTCCCGCCCATCCATCGGCGCAGATAGCCTCGGCGCTCGGTGAAGACGGCAAGGCGAACGCGCTTGCCGTAACGCGCCCGGATGAACGTGCGGAGGTCGCCAAGATGGTCGACCAGGCCGAGGCTCTTGGCCTTGGTCCCGGACCAGAACGCGCCGCTGAAGAGGTCAGGATCATCGGCGAGACCGGAGCGCCGCTCCTTCACCATCGCGATGAAGGCGGCGTGGATCTCGGCCTGCAGCGCCTTCAGGTGTTCGACGTCGGACTCCCTTTCGGGCCGGAACGGGTCGAGCATCGACTTCCTGTCGCCGGCGGTGTGAACGCGGCGTTCGACGCCGAGCTTTTCAAGGAGGCCGGTGAAGCCGAAGCCGGCCGATATCACGCCGATCGATCCGACGATCGAACTCGCGTCGGCGATAATTTCGTCGCCGGCAAGCGCGATCATGTAGCCGCCGGAGGCAGCGACATCCTCGAGAAACATCAGCACCGGCTTCTTCTTTTCGGCGGAGAGCGCGCGAAGGCGCTGAAAGATCAGATGCGACTGCACCGGGCTGCCGCCCGGTGAGTTGATCGAAACAGCCACCACCGGCGCCGACTTCACCGCGAAGGCCCGCGCGATCGGCCTTGCCACATTGTCGAGCGTGAGCCCGGAGCGGAGTCCGCCAAGCGAACCGATGATCCCATGCAGGCGGACGACGGGAACAACAGGGCGGCGGCGCAGAAGTTGGCGCAATCGGCTTGTCATCGTCATGTCAGATCCCGCCAACAAAGTCACCGCTCAATATGGGCGTGTCGCCGATTTCCGCCAAGGCGGGTGTACCTCGCCCAGCCCCGCGCCGTCGCGAAGAATGGCCTGCAGCGGCGGCGAGAAATCGGGCCCCGACTCGCCGTGAATGGCGAGGCCCGGAAGGATCCTCGGCTTCCCGCGAGTGCCTTTGGCCGCACGGTAGAGGAGCCTGACCGCGGGTTGGCGAGGCCGCGGGTGAAGCGGCAGAATGTGAACGTCGCCAAAACGCGTCGAGACGGCGGCCAGCACCTCGGCCAGCGCCTCAGCCCGCGTGATCGCGATGACCGCCGCCTTCGGCTGGAGCAGCCAAGCGGCGGTTCGAAACCAGAGGTCGAGATCGCCGGTGAGAACATGTGCGGTCGCCCGCGCGGGCGACGGAGACGCCCGCACCTCGGATGCGATATGGAACGGCGGGTTGGTAAGGACCGCGACGCAGTCGTCACGGATCAGGCCGGAGGCAATCCGTTCTTCCTCAGGGGCAGCGATGTCGAGTGCGGCAATGCCGATTCGATCGGCGAAAAGCCGGTTCGCCTCGCGCTCGAGCGAGCCGGCGGCGAGTTCGGCGAGGCGCGGTTCCCGCTCGATCAGCGTCACCTCGATCGCCCGGCATCGCGCCGCTGCGCAAAAGCCCGCGACGCCGGCGCCGGATCCGAGATCGGCCACGCTTCCGGAGACCGACGGATCGAGCGCGGCCGCGAGGAGGACGGCGTCGAGGCCTGAGCGATGATGTCCGGCGGCAGGCTGCAGTGCCTCAACGCGTCCGCCCAGGAACGCGTCGATAGTGTAGTCGACGGCCGGGGCGACGACCGTCACTTCGTCTTGCCCGAACGGGTGAGTTCGTTGCCGATGCCGGCTTCGCCGAGAAGCTCGCGGGCCCTTGCCGCCTCGCTCTCGGGCACAAGGAGACGCCGGGTGAGCACCCCGATCGATCCTTCAAGCACGCTCATATTCTGGTCGAAGGTGTGAACCGGAATTCCCGCCTCTTTCAGCAACGCCTCGGCAAAAGACAGCAAAACAGCATCGTTCGTCCGCAGAAGCTCTTCCATACGCTCGTCCGATCGGCCCAGGGCCATGGAAACTAGGCGTTCCGCTCATCGGTGACAATTGGCCGCTTGTGAGGCGGCATCGGCTTGCCTAAGGTCGCGCCTCTTTTCGGAGGAGCTCCCCGTTTTGGGCGTCGTCGTTGCCCTTGAGGACGAGAGAAGAGCCGGGCCGACAATCGAGCCGCTGGCCGAACTCGTCGCCGAGGACCTTGATCGGGTCAACGAACTGATCGTCGGGCGCATCGGCTCCGACGTGTCGATGATCCCCGAGGTGGCCAATCATCTGATCTCGTCCGGGGGCAAGCGCCTCCGGCCGATGCTGACGCTCGCCGCCACCCGCATGTGCGGATATGCCGGAACCGGCCACATCCGCCTGGCGGCAGGCGTGGAATTCATGCATACCGCGACGCTCCTCCATGACGACGTCGTTGACGGCAGCAACCTCAGGCGCGGCAAGCTGGCAGCGCGGATGCTGTGGGGCAATCCCGCCAGCGTTCTTGTCGGCGATTTCCTTCTCGGCCAGGCGTTCAAGATCATGGTCGAGGTTGGATCGCTCGAGGCGCTGTCGATTCTGTCGAGCGCGGCTGCGGTCATCGCCGAAGGCGAGGTCCGCCAGCTTGCGGCCGCCAAGAACATGAATACGACGGAGGACGAGTATCTCTACGTCGTCTTCGCGAAGACCGCGTCGCTGTTCGCGGCATCCGCCGAGGTCGGCCCGGTTCTCGCCGGCCGGCCGCGCGCCGAGCGGGCGGCGTTCAGATCCTACGGCGCCAATCTCGGCCTGGTGTTCCAGCTCATCGATGACGTCCTCGACTATGGCGGAAACTCCGCCGACCTCGGCAAGGCCGTTGGCGACGATCTGCGCGACGGCAAGATCACGCTCCCCCTGGTGCTTGCCTACCGCCGCGGTTCGGACCGGGACCGCGCGTTCCTGCACCGGGTGGTCGGGCGTCCGGAAATCAAGGACGGCGACCTCGAACGCGCCATCGCTCTCCTGCAAAAGCACCGTGCCCTTGACGACACCATTGATCGTGCACGGCATTTTGGTGCGGTCGCGCGCGATGCCCTCGCCCCGTTCCCGCGCTCCCCGCTCAAGGCCGCGCTTCTCGAGGTCGTCGATTTCTGCATCGAACGCGCCTACTGATCACGCCAGTTGCGGACGGCCCGCAAAACCGCCATCCTCTGCCGCCAAAGTGCAGGGAGACCATGAAACGCCAATTCCCTCTCGTTCGATTGCTGGCCGCCATCGCGCTTGCGATGTCGACGGCCGGGTGGACCGCTCCAGCATCGGCGCAAGTCGGAACCGGAGTAAGCACAACCGGCGCATACCTTGCGGCCCGTACTGCATCATATCGTTATGATTTGGCCGCCGCAGCGCAGTATTACCGCATCGTTTTCGACAGGAACCCGAGTGATCTGCCGCTTGCCTCGGCGATCCTCAGCCTCTGGGTCGAGGCCGGCGAAGTCGACCGGGCCGAAGCGGTAGCCGAGGCGATTATCGCCATCGATCCGGGCTACGAGCCGGCAAGGCTCGTGCTCGCCACGATCGCCTTCGCCAACGGGGAATTCGCCCGGGCCGGCGTCCAGGTCAGCGCCGTGACCGGCGACGCGCTCGCACAAGCGGCTACGAATGTCCTGTCGGCATGGGCGGAAGCCGGGCGCGGCAATGTGGACGCAGCGCTGAGCATACTGGAGGGTCCGAACGCAGGCCTGTTCGGAGCGTTTCACGCAAGTTTGATTGCCGATCTCGACGGACGCAGCGCGGACGCGGTCGCGCTGATGGAGACCGTCTACGCGCCGCAGAGTTCGCAGCGCATGACGGAGGCCTATGCAAGGCAGCTGGCGCGCGTTGGACGGACCGAGGACGCAATCGGTGTGCTCTCCGCCTACCTTACGGCCGTGCCGGGGCATCCGACGCTGTCGCAATTGCTGGCCGACATCGAAGCCGGCGGAGAGATCGATCCGATGATCGAGACCGCGGCTCAAGGCGCGGCCGAGCTGTTCTATGGCGTCGGCAGTTCGCTGGTTGCCGGCGAGGAACTCGACACCGCCATCATCTACCTGCGACTCGCGCAGCATATCGGGCAGACCACCGACTTCGGGATCCTGCTGCTTGGCCAAATCCTGCAGTCGCAGCGGCGCTTCGAAGAGGCCGCCGGGGTTTTCGACGCGATCGGGGAAGATTCGCCGCTCTACATCACCGCCGCCGTCAGCGCGTCGATCAGCGACGAGATCCGCGGTGAGACCGAGGCGGCGTCGGCAAGGCTCGAGCCCATCGTTGCCGCCAATCCCGACAATCTCGACGCCGGCACGACGCTCGCGGACATCTATCGGACCCAGGGCCGGTTCGAAGACGCCGAGGTGGTGCTCACCGGCGTCCTCAACAGTCTCGGCACATTCATCCCGGATGACTGGCTGCTGTTCTTCGGCCGCGGAATCTCCTACGAACGGACGGGCCGCTGGGAACAGGCCGAAGCCGATTTCATGCAGGCGCTCGCCCTTTTCCCCGATCAGCCGGACGTTCTGAACTATCTCGGCTATACGTGGGTCATCCGGGGCGAGAACCTCGACGAGGCGTTCGAGATGATCGAGCGCGCCGTTGAGCAGCGGCCGGAATCGGGTCACATCATCGACAGCCTGGGTTGGGCCTATTACACGCTGGGCGACTACGGGACCGCCGTTCCGATCCTCGAGCGCGCGGTCGAACTCGTCCCCTACCAGCCCGAGATACTCGATCACCTCGGCGACGCCTATTGGCGGGTCGGCCGACGGCTTGAGGCTGTCTATCAATGGAACCACGCGTTGTTCTTCGATCCGGAACCGGAGCTCGGCGCGGCCGTCCAGGACAAAATCGACAACGGCCTGCCCGAAATCGAGGAAGGAGCCCCGGCGGGCGGCGTACTTGAAATCCGCTAGCCTCGCCCGGGGCGAGCTGGCCGCGGCGAAAATCAACCTCGCGCTGCATGTTCTCGGGCGCCGGCCCGACGGCTACCACGACATCGACAGCATCGTCGTGTTCGCCGATTTCGGCGATCAGGTCGAGGTCCAAGGAAGCGACAGCGGATTCGTCGTTGACGGTCCGTTCGCCGCCGATCTGGCGACGGAGGGCGAGCGCGAGCGAAACCTTGCGGTCATCGCGACGGAACGGCTCGCGGGCGCCGCCGGCAACCGGGCGGAGCCGACCGGGTTGCGCCTGGTCAAGAATCTCCCCGTCGCGTCCGGTCTCGGTGGCGGCTCCGCGGACGCCGCGGCTGTGCTGCGGCTTCTCAACGCGCGCTGGCGGCTGGGCTTGCCGTTGGACGAACTGCAAGCGATCGGCGCCGCCATCGGGGCCGATGTGCCAATGTGCGTCGCATCCATGCCGCTGCGGGCGACCGGCCGCGGCGATCGCGTGGCGCCGGCCGCCGGCATCCCCGCCCTGCCCGTGGCGCTCGTCTTCCCGTCCGCAGGCATCAGCACGGCGAAGGTCTTCGCCCGCACCGGCGACGGGTCCGACAAGCGCCTGCCGCGACTGCCCGGCCGGTTCGACTCCGTCGCCGACATGGCCGGATGGCTTGGCGGCACGCGGAACGGCCTCGAGCAGCCTGCTGCCGCCGAACTTCCCGCCATCGGCGAAGCCCTCGACCGGTTGCGACGTTCGACCGATTGCCTCATCGCCCGCATGACAGGCTCGGGCTCGACATGCTTCGGCCTCTTCCCCGATCTCGACCTTGCCAAACGTGCCATCGGCCGGATTCGAGCCGAACGGCCGAATTGGTGGGTCCGCGCGACGACAACCTCCGCCTCCTGATCTCCGTCGTTTGTTCTTGCTTTGTTCCCGTCGTGTGCTTAGATTCGGCCATGGCATACGCCAGGCACCGATTCGAACCCGACCCGCGCTCCGTGGCCCCGCCGGCGATCGAGCCAGCCCCCACCCACCCGGACAGGCGCCGGGGGCGCGGGTCGGCATCCAACAGGACCGGGCGGTACGAACCGGTCGAGCGCATCCCGGTCGACGACGGCTGGGATTCGCTCGAAGACCTCCCGCCTCTTGCCACCGAAGTGCAGCTCGAACGGGCGCGCCGGATCATCACCCGGAACGACTCGCCGGACATTTCATTCAGCCAGTCGATCAACCCCTACCGCGGCTGCGAGCATGGCTGCGCCTATTGCTTCGCGCGCCCGACGCACGCCTTCATGGGGCTCTCGCCCGGGCTCGATTTCGAGACCAAACTCTTCGCCAAGCCGGGCGCCGCGCGGCTTCTGGAACGCGAGATCGCCCGGCCGGGCTACAAGGCGCAGGTGATCGCGATCGGCACGAACACCGATCCCTACCAGCCGATCGAGCGCCGCTACCGCATCATGCGCGAGATGCTCGCCGTCCTCGCCGAGGCGGACCACCCGGTCGCGATCCTTACCAAGAACGCGATGGTGACGCGCGACATCGACATCCTGGCACCCATGGCGGAGAAGGGCCTCGTCAAGGTCGGCCTGTCGGTGACGACGCTCGACCGCAAGCTCGCCCGGACGATGGAACCGCGAGCATCGACGCCGCCGAAACGGCTGGAGGCGCTACGGCGCCTGTCAGAGGCCGGAATCCCGACCGGCGTCATGTTCGCGCCGGTGATTCCGGGTCTCAACGAGCCCGAGATGGAGCGGGTGCTCGACGCGGCGAAGGCGCAGGGCGTTCGCGAGGCCGGCTATGTCCTCCTTCGCCTCGCCTTGGAGGTCGCCGAGCTGTTCAAGGAATTCCTCCAACAGCACTACCCGGACCGGTACGGACGCGTGATGTCGCTGATCAGGTCGATGCACGGCGGCAAGGATTACGATTCGTCCTGGGGGCAACGCATGAGCGGCGCCGGGCCCTATGCCTGGCAGATCGGGCGGCGCTTCGAAATCGCATGCCAGCGGCTCGGGCTCAACACCGAGCGGGCGAAGCTCCGCACCGATTTGTTCAGGCCGATCGATCGAAGTGCACAACTGAGCCTCCTCTGACTTCCGGCTTGATCTCGGCTGGTGCGTCGGCAAGCATGCACCGATGCCGCCGCGTCGCAACGCCGATCCACTCCTGCCGCTCGACGAGCCGGTGCTGCCGACCGATTTCTTCGAAAGGCGGGCGCGGAAACGCGGCGCGCAATGGATCGCCGGAGTCGACGAAGTCGGCCGCGGGCCGCTGGCCGGACCGGTGGTCGTTGCTGCGGTGATGTTCGACGGCCGCAAGTTCCCGCGAGGTCTCAACGATTCGAAGCTGCTGACCCGCGCGGAGCGGGGTCGCCTCTATGAAAGGATCCTGGCGTGCGCGATCGTGTCGGTGGCAATCGCCAGCCGCGAGCGGATCGATCGGATGAACATCCTCCAGGCGTCGCTGTGGGCGATGAACAAAGCGGTGCGCGCGCTGTCGCGGCCGGCCGATCACGTGCTGGTCGACGGCAACATCCGCCCGCCGGGTCTGCCATGCGATTGCGAGGCCCTCGTCGGAGGAGACGGGCGGTCGGTGTCGATCGCCGCCGCGTCGATCGTTGCCAAGGTCACGCGCGATCGCCTGATGGCGCGGGTCGGGCGCGCGTTTCCCGACTACGGCTTCGAGCAACATATGGGCTATTCGACGCCGCAGCATTTCGCGGCGCTCGACGAACACGGTCCCTGCCGGCATCATCGCCAGAGCTTCATGCCGGTACGCGAAAAACTTGAACTTCTACAAGAGGATGAAGTCGAGCCGGCTTTGTTCGGGCCCGACGGGCCGCTTAGTGCAGCCGCTTCCTCGCCTCGCTGATCGCCTCGCTGATCAGCTTTTCCGCTTCCGCGCCCTTCACCTTCGACGTCAGGATCCGCTCGGCGGCCGCAATCGCCAGATCCGTCGACAGGGAGCGAACCTCCTGCAGGGCAACGGTCTCCGCCTGCGCGATCTTCTGTTCGGCGATCTTGGTCCGGCGAGCGACATATTCGTCGGTGCGATGAACCGCCTCCGCCGCATAGGCCGACGCTTCGCGGCGGGCCGCGTCAATGATTTCCTCGGCTTCCTGCTCCGCCTCGCGCGCCTTCCGCTGATAGTCGGCGAGCACGGACTGCGCCTCCTCGCGGAGCTTCCGCGCCTCGTCGAGTTCCGACTTGATGTCCTGCGCGCGCTTGTCGAGCGCCTTCGTAACCATTTGCGGCGCCCGCAAGTAGACGACCAACGCGATGAACAGGACCAGGGCGATCAGCACCCAGAAGGTTGCGTCCTCAAACATTGGCGCCACCCGCCTCTTTCAGTGCATCCTTGAGCTCGGTCGCCGTCGGCTTCTTGCCGAGGAGCCGTTGCACAACCGCCTCGGCGGCCTCGCCGGCGATTTCCCCGACATCGGCCAGCGCCTTTGCCTTGACGTCCGCAATACGCTTCTCGGCGCCGGCAAGCTTCTCGTCGAGCTCCGCCTCGACCTTGGCC
>CAYOBK010000319.1:0-9434 GCA_964402275.1 uncultured Bauldia sp. | reverse complement strand
GACACCAGGACGATCGGCGGCAAGCTTCGCCAGATCGTCTTCGCGCGGGAGATCGAATCGGAGCTTACCAAGACCGAGATCCTGGATCTCTATCTGACGCTCGCGCCGTTCGGTGGCAATCTCGAAGGCATTCGCGCCGCGACGCTGGCCTATTTCGGCAAGGAGCCGGCGCGGCTGACGCCGGCCGAAGCCGCGCTTCTCGTAGCGCTGCCGCAGTCGCCCGAGGCACGGCGTCCGGATCGTGACCCGGCGGCCGCGGAAGCCGCCCGCGACCGCGTGCTCGATCGCGTCGCCGCGGCGGGCGTCATCAGCCTCGAGGAAGCGGAAGCCGCCAAGACCGAGCCTGTGCCGACGGGCCGGCGGGACTTCCCCATCCTCGCCGCGCACGTCGCCGAGGCCGCGGTGCTCGCCCGGCCGGACCGGTCGGTCCACCAACTGACCATCGACCGCAACCGGCAGATTGCCTTCGAGCGGCTGGCGGCCGATCGCGCCACCGCGTTCGGCGAGGAGGTCTCGGTCGCGATGCTGCTCGTCGACTATCGCACCGGCGAGATTCTGGTGTCGGTCGGCTCGGCCGGCCTCCTCGACGAGGAGCGCGAGGGCTTCATCGACATGACCGCGGCGATCCGCTCACCGGGCTCGACGCTGAAGCCGTTCATCTACGGACTTGCCTTCGAACTCGGACTGGCGCTGCCGGAAAGCCTGATCGAGGACCGCCCGACCGCCTTTGGCGAATATGCTCCGGTCAATTTCGACGGCTTCTATCGCGGCACCGTCACCATCCGCGAGGCGCTGGAGCAATCGCTCAACGTGCCGGCGGTGATCGTGCTCAACGAAGTCGGGCCGGCGCTGCTGGTGAGCCGGCTCGGCCGCGCAGGCGTCGAGCTCGAACTGCCCGCTCTCACCCAGCCTGGCCTCGCGATCGCGCTCGGCGGCGTCGGTATCAGCCTCCGCGATCTCATCGCCGCCTACGCCGCGGTCGCAAACGGCGGCATGCCCGTGCCTCTCCGCGACGGTGTCGGCGATTCGAGCCCGTATGCGGCCCAGTTGCCGGTCCTCAATCCCGTCGCCGCCTGGTACGTCGCCGACATCCTTGCCGGCGTCCCGCCGCCCTCGACCGCCTCGCTCGGCCGCATCGCCTACAAGACCGGCACGTCCTACGGCTATCGCGACGCCTGGGCGGTCGGCTTCGACGGCCGCTACGCCATCGGCGTCTGGGTCGGACGCCCCGACGGCGCGCCGATCGCCGGGCTCACCGGCATCGGCGCGGCGGCGCCGATATTGTTCGAGTCCTTCGATCGCATCGGCAGCCGCGTCCAGCCGCTCCCGCCGGCGCCGGCGGGAGGGGTGCTGGCGCCGACCGCCGAGCTCCCCGAGCCGCTTCGCCGCTTTCGCCAGCAGGATAGGACCCTTGCCGAAACCGACCCGGCGCCGGAGATCTTCTATCCGATGGACGGCGTCCGGGTTGATCTCGGCATCCGCGCCGGCGCGGCGATGCCGCTGATGATCAAGGTCAGGGACGGCTCGCCGCCCTTCACCTTCCTCGCCAACGGCTTGCCGATCGGCCGGTCGGACTTCGCCCGTGAGGAAATGTGGGTCCCCGACGGCCCCGGCTTCGTCACCCTGTCGGTGATCGATTCCGACGGCCGCTCGGATCGCGTGACGGTGTTCCTGGAGTAGTTGTCATGCACCGATGCCCATTCATTCCGTTTGTCCCCGCGAAAGCGGGGACCCAGGGCATCGGACGCGCGACTCGCCACTCTGGATTCCCGCCTCCGCGGGAATGAACGGAGGAGGAGCGCCACTCAGTGGAGCCGTGCGCCCTTCGGCACGTCGGCGCCGCGGAGGAATTCCTCCGCGCCCATCGCCTTGCCGCCGGCCCGTTGCACCTCGGTGATCCGCACCGCGCCCTCGCCGCAGGCGATGGTGAGCGCGCCGTCGAGCACGCTGCCGGGTTCGCCCGAACCGGCGGCCAATATCGACGCCAGCAGCTTCACCCTCTCGTGCTTCCCGCCGACCTGCATCTCCGTCCACGCGCCGGGAAAGGGCGACAAGCCCCGGATCCTGTTGTGGACCTCGGCGGCGGGACGCGACCAGTCGATGCGGGTTTCGCCCTTGCCGATCTTGGCGGCGTAGGTGACGCCCTCGGCGGCCTGCGGCTGCAGCGTCAGCGAACCGCGCTGAGGCGCCGCCAGCGCCCGAGCCATCAAATCGGCGCCGAGCCGCGCCAGCCGGTCGTGGAGGGCCCCCGCGGTTTCGTCGGGGCCGATCGGCGTCCGCTCGACCATCGCCACCGGGCCGGTGTCGAGCCCGGCCTCCATCTGCATGACCGCGACGCCGGTCTCGGCATCGCCTGCCATGATTGCCCGCTGGATCGGCGCGGCGCCGCGCCAGCGCGGCAGCAGCGAGGCGTGGAGGTTGAAGGCGCCGAGCGGCGGTGCATCGAGAATCGGTTGCGGCAGGATCAGGCCATAGGCGACGACCACGGCGACGTCGGCGCCGAGTCCGGCGAAGCGGTCGTGCTCCTCGTCGCTCCGGAGCGAAGCCGGCGACAGCACGCGAATACCGAACCGTTCGGCGAGCTGTTGCACCGGGGAAGGCCGTTCGGCCATGCCGCGTCCGGCCGGACGCGGCGGCTGCGTGTAGACGGCAGCGACATTGTGGCCCTGGCCGATGAGCTCGGCGAGCGTCGGCACGGCGAAATCCGGCGTTCCCATGAAGACGATCTTGAGCGTCATGCGGCCGGTCTTAGCAGGTGCCCCATGGCGTGGCGACGCAGCCGCCGAAGGGAGACCTCAGAACACCGGCTTGGTGCCCTGCTTGCTCGCCTTGGTGAACTTCTTCACCACCATGTCGCGCTTGAGTTTGGAGATGTGGTCGATGAACAGCGTGCCGTCGAGATGGTCGATCTCGTGCTGCACGACCGTCGCGAGGAGACCGTTCGCCTCGCGCTCCCGCTGTTTGCCGTCGCGGTCGAGGTAGCGGAACCGGATGCGCGCAGGGCGTTCGACCTCGGCGTAATATTCCGGAATTGACAGGCAGCCTTCCTCGTAAAGCGAGGTCTCGTCCGACCGCCAGACGATCTCCGGATTGATCAGGAATATCGGGTCGCGCGTGGGCTCGCGGCCCTCTTCCTCTTCGCTCTCCTTGGCGACGACATCGATGGTGATCACGCGCCGCGGTACGCCGACCTGGACTGCGGCAAGGCCGATTCCGGGTGCCTCATACATCGTCGCCAGCATCTGATCGAGGAAGCGCCGGAGTTCGTCGTCGACGCGCTCCACGGGCGCGCTTTTCTTTCTGAGCGCCTTGTCGGGGATGGTGATGATGTCGAGTGCCGCCATGCCGCTCAGATATGGGGCGCGGCCGCGCGGGTCAACGCAGAGTCCCGCAGATTCCAAGGCTTACGGCGCCCCGGCCGGCGGCAAATGTTCACGGTTTGATCTCACGGGCCGAATCAGGTAAGATGTTCTGATGGATGAGGTGGTTGCGGTCATCGGCGGCACGCCTGTTTCGCTCGGGGTGGCGCTTGCCGCAGCCGGGCTGGTTGTCGTCGTGGCCTTCGCGGCAGCCCTTCTGGCTGGCCGTACCGGCCGCCGCGCCGGGCTCGACGCCGAGATCCAGTTCGCCGCCTTGGTCCGGGCGCAGAGCGAGCAGTCCGGCCGCCTGCAGACGATGGTCGAGATCATGGGGAAACGGCAGGCCGAGCTTGCTGGCGCCGTCTCCGAGCGTCTCGACGGCCTCGGCCACCGCATCGGCCAGTCGATGAACGAGACGACGCGCAGCACCCATGAGAGCCTGTCGAAGCTCAACGAGCGGCTGGCGGTGATCGACCGCGCCCAGTCCAACATCACCGAATTGTCGAGCCAGATGGTGGAGTTGCAGAACGTCCTTGCCAACAAGCAGTCGCGCGGCGCCTTCGGCCAGGCGCGGATGGAAGCGATCGTCCAGGACGGCCTGCCGCAGGGGAGCTATTCGTTCCAGGCGACGCTCTCCAACCGCTGCCGGCCTGATTGCCTGGTGTACTTCCCCAACGGCGCACCGGCGCTGGTGATCGACTCCAAGTTCCCGCTGGAAGCCTGGAACGCACTCAAGGCCGAGGACCCCGCGGCGCAGCGGCGCGCCGAGGCGCAATTCCGGCAGGACGTCCGCACCCACGTCACGGCAATCCGCGATCGCTATTTCCTCGTCGGCGAGACGCAGGACACGGCGTTCATGTTCGTCCCGTCGGAATCGATCTTCGCCGACATCCACGAGCGCTTCGACGACGTCGTGCAATTCGCCCATCGCAGCCGCGTCGTCATCGTGTCGCCGTCACTCTTGATGCTGTCGATCCAGGTGATTCAAGCGGTGCTCCGCGACAGCCGGATCAAGGAGCAGGCGCATGTCGTCCGCGACGAGGTGATCCGTCTGATGGACGATATCGGCCGTCTCGACGACCGCGTGCGCAAGCTGCAGAATCATTTCGGCCAGGCCAATCGCGACATCGACGATATTCTCGTCTCGACCCGGAAGATCGCCAATCGCGGCGAGAAGATCGATGCGCTCGATTTTGGCGACGCTCCGTCGCCCGAGCAGGAACTGCGGCTGGCGGGGGAGTAGCTAGAAACCCCGCCCGTGCGCGGCGAGAAACGCCTTCTCGGCGTCAGTCGATTCGCGCCCAAGCATTTCATTGCGATGCGGGAAGCGGCCGAAGCGCCGGATGAGGTCGCGGTGCTTGGTCGCGAAATCGAGCGCCTGGCGCAAATTCTCCTTCCAGTCCTCGGGCACCGCCAGCGCCTGCTCCGCCACCAGGAGCACGCAACGGTCCTGATCGGCGATCGCCTCGCTGTGCATCGACGGCAGGAACAGGAACAGCCGCTCGGCGAGGTAGAAGCGGTCGATGCCGAGGGCCATCAGCGCCCCGGCAATGCCGCGGGCGCGGGGGTCATAGGCAAAGGCCTGGCCCGTCGTCCGGTAGATGTTGCGCGGGAACTGATCGAGAAGCACCACCAACCCGATCTGCTCCCGTCGCGAGAGGGCTCCGAGATTCCATTCCAGCGCCGCCGCATCGGCGATCGCCCAGCCGAACCGCTCGCGGATCGTGCGGTCGGTTTCGTCGTTCCGCTCAAACCAGAGCTTGGCCTTCTCCGGCGCCTTGGCCTCAGGGGCGTCGAGCGTCCCGAACCAATATTCGTGCACCTCGTCGAGGTCGGCGGGCGTGACTGTCACGAGAACGGCGTCCTGCTGCGGATCGCGGCCGAAAGGGTTCCCTCGTCGAGATAGTCGAGTTCGCCCCCCACCGGAACCCCATGCGCCAGCCGGGAGACCTTCACGCCCGTGGGCGCCAACTGGTCGGTGATGAAATGCGCCGTCGTCTGCCCATCGACGGTCGCGTTCACCGCGAGGATCACTTCCCTGACTTCGCCGGACGACACCCGCCGGACAAGGCTGTCGATCGCCAGGTCCTCCGGCCCGACGCCGTCGAGCGCCGACAACGTGCCGCCGAGGACGTGATAGCGCGCGCTCAAGGCTCCGGCCCGCTCCAGCGCCCAGAGATCTGCGACGTCTTCGACGACAACCAGCGTCGACGCGTCACGGCGCGGATCGGAGCAGATCGAGCACGGGTCGATCGTATCGACATTGCCGCACACCGAGCACACCGACACCCGCTCCTCCGCGATCTCGAGCGCGCGGGCGAGGGGCGCGAGCAACTGGTCCTTCCTCTGGATCAGATGCAGCGCCGCGCGGCGCGCGGAGCGGGGCCCGAGCCCAGGAAGCTTCGCCAGAAGCTGGATGAGATGCTCGATCTCCGGACCGGCGGTGCCGCGGCTCATCGGGGTTCAGGAGAGGGCAGCGGCAACGGCGAACGCAATCAGCGTAATCGCCGCGGCAAGAACCGCCGACTGGCCGAGCAAGCGCATCGCGCGCACTCGGTCCATCCGCCGGGCAGCGGCGTCGACCACACGCGCTTCCTGCCCCAGTTCCGCGAAATTGAACAACGACCGGAAACCGAAATAAATACAGAACCGCGCCGAGGCTTGCATCAGCCCGGTCGCTGCCGTCATGGCCGGAAGGAACAGCGCCAGATACCATTCCGGCGCTGCGCCGGTGACGATCAGCGCGGCAAGCGCGACGGCGAACAGGCCAATGCCGAACCACCCGCCAAGGCGGCGCTTCCGAATCTCCGCGGCGCCGATATTGCACCGTCCCGGCGCGTAGTCGTTCTTGATCGCCACCTCGGTCTCCTAGAACGGGAGCTTCAGTCCCGGCGGCAGCTGCAGGCCGCCGGTCATCTCCTGCGCCAGTTCTGCTGTGCGTGTTTCGAGCTTGGCGCGGGCGTCGTTGTGCGCGGCAAGCAGGAGGTCTTCGAGAATCTCGCTCTCCTCCGGCTTGGCGAGCGACGGATCGATCTTGATCGATTTCATCAGGCCTTTTCCTTCGAGCGTCACGGTCACCAGGCCGCCTCCCGCCGAGCCGGTGACCTCCAACGCCGCGATGCGTTCCTGCACCTCC
Organism: uncultured Bauldia sp.; assembly: GCA_964402275.1. Taxonomy (GTDB): domain Bacteria; phylum Pseudomonadota; class Alphaproteobacteria; order Rhizobiales; family Kaistiaceae; genus JADLGL01. The sequence continues at coordinate 2,939 of CAYOBK010000319.1, read as the reverse complement.
TGCATTTTCGCCTGCAGTTCTCTGGCCTGCTTCATCATTCCCATGAGGTCGCGCATGCTACTCTCCGGATTGCTCGGGCGGGTCGCCCTCGGCGGCCGGGTCAGCCAGGCCATCCGCGTCGCCGGACTCGCCCTTGCCGACGCGTATGTCGACGATCTCGGCGCCGGGGAATCGCGCCAGCACCGCCGCGACCGTCGGATTGCGCCTGGCGCCGTCGACGAGTTGCGCCCGTTCGTTCGTTTGCTTCTCAAACAGCGTCGGCGCCGCCGCCTCGCGGTCGATCGTCACGATCCAACGCTCGCCGGTCCATTCCCTGAGGCGGTTGCCGAGATCGCCGGTGAACGTGGTGGGTGCGTCGTCGGTGAGGCCGAGTTCGATGCGCCCGGCTTCGAACCGCGTCAGCCTGACGAACCGTTCCAGCCCGTATTTCAGCTGGAGATCGCGCCGCTCGCCTGCGAGCCGCACCAAATCCTCGAACCGGTCGAGCTTCGGGCGGTTGGCATTGTCGGCCGCCCGCGCTTGGGGCGAGTCCACCTCCGCCATAGCTTCGGCCGGCGCGCTGGCAGCTGCCGCCGGCCCGCCACGGCCTCGGGACACTGCCGACGATGCGCTGGCATGCGCCGCCTTTGACGGCGTCGCGGCCGGTCGCGGCGTGGCGGCTGCCTGGTGTGCGGTAGTTCCGGGGTTGCGTTCGGCCAGTTGTCTGATCGCTTCGTCCGGCGTCGGCAGGTCGGCGGCATAGGCAAGGCGCACCAGAACCATCTCCGCGGCCGCCAGCGGCCGCGAGGCCTCGCGCGATTCGTCGATGCCCTTGATCAGGATTTGCCAGCTTCGCGACAGCACGCGCACGGACAGGGCCTCGGCCAGTTCGCGGCCCCGGTCGCGTTCTTCCTCGGTAAAGGACGCGTCATTGGCGGCGTCCGGCGTAATCTTGAGACGCATGACGATGTGGTTGAAATTGGCGAGGTCTTCCAGCACCTGCGCCGGATCGGCCCCGGAGTCGAACAGTTCGCCCAGCGTCGCCAGGGCCGCGGCGGGATCGCCGCGCATCAGCTGATCGAAGAGATCGATCACCCGGTTGCGGTCGGCAAGCCCCAGCATCGAGCGGATTTCCTCGGCGGCCACTGTACGCTCCGGGCTGCCGCCCGACGCGGAATGGGCGATCGCCTGATCGAGCAGCGAAAGAGCATCGCGCGCCGAGCCTTCGGCCGCACGCGCGATCATCGCCAGAGCGTCGTGATCGATTGCCACATTCTCTTTCGCGGCGATGTCGCCGAGCATCGCCACCAGGCGCGAGGCTTCGATCCGCCTGAGATCGAACCGCTGGCAACGGGAAAGGATCGTCACCGGAACCTTGCGGACTTCGGTGGTGGCGAAGATGAACTTCACGTGTTCCGGCGGTTCCTCCAGCGTCTTCAGCAACCCGTTGAAGGCCTGGTTCGACAGCATATGCACTTCGTCGATGATGTAGACCTTGTAGCGGGCGACCGCCGGCTTGTAGCGGACCGCCTCGATGATCTCGCGGACGTCGTTGATGCCGGTATGCGAGGCGGCATCCATTTCGATCACGTCGATATGGCGGCCTTCCATGATGGCGGCGCAATGTTCGCCGGGTTCGGAGAAATCAATCGAAGGCCGGTCCGGCCCGCCGGGCTTTTGGTAGTTCAGCGCCCGCGCCAGGATCCGCGCCGTGCTCGTTTTCCCGACACCGCGGACGCCGGTGAGGAGATAGGCTTGGGCGATCCGGCCGGTCTCGAACGCGTTGGTGAGCGTACGCACCATCGGCTCCTGGCCGATGAGGTCATCGAAGCTCTGTGGGCGGTACTTGCGGGCCAGTACCCTGTAGGGCGAATGGCCCGCTGTTTCCGAAGCCTTGATCTCGCTCATCGCTGCCTCGGCGCGGTTCTCGGTCGCCAATGGCGCCGACGGTCGGTTAGGGTCACGAGGTGGGAGGCTGACGCGTGACCCGCGCCGGACTCGTTAGGGCTGCTTCCTTCCGGACCTGACCCGGTTGGCGAGGGACGCGTCCACTGCCAACCTCCCGACAGGACCATATCATGCGACCGGCGCGGCGAAGCAAGTCGGCCCCGTCGGCTAGTTGCCGTTCTGGTTCAATTTCTGCCGGAACGGACTGGCGGGATAGACGCCGAGGAGGCGGTACTCGGACGTGAAGAAGCCCATTTCCTCCAGCGACAATTCTACCGGCCGATCCTCGGGGTGCCCCTCGATCTCGGCGTAGAATTGCGTCGCGAAGAACTGCCCATCCAGCTGATAGGATTCGAGCTTGGTCATGTTGACGCCGTTGGTGGCGAAGCCGCCGAGCACCTTGTAGAGCGCTGCCGGCACGTTGCGGACCTTGAAGACGAAGCTGGTGATTGCCGGCACGTCGCGTGGCGGCGTCGCCGTCTTGCGCGCGAGGATGATGAACCGTGTCACATTGTGCGCGGCGTCCTCGACATTTTCGGCAAGGATGTCGAGGCCGTAGAGGTCGGCCGCAAGCCGCGGCGCCAACGCCGCCGCCGTAGGATCGCCGGCGGCCGCGATCTCGCGCGCCGCCCCGGCCGTGTCGCCTTTGACGATCGGCACCCATCCATGCGCGCGGATCGCCTTACGGCATTGGCCCAGCGCATGAATATGGCTGTGCACGGTCTTGATGCCGGCAAGCGTCGCTCCTTTGACGGACATGATGTGGAAGTGGATCGGCAGGAAGTGCTCACCGACGATATGGAGCCCGGAATCGGGAAGCAGATGGTGGATGTCGGCGACCCGGCCCGCGAGCGAGTTCTCGATCGGGATCATGCCGAGATCCGCGTCGCCCGAGGCGATCGCGGCGAAGCAGTCCTCGAATGTCGGCGTGGGGATCGTCTCCGCGTCCGGAAAGACCTGGCGGCAGGCGATGTGGGAATTGGAGCCGGGCTCGCCCTGGAAAACAACTTTCT